>NZ_JAEPRP010000353.1:0-1978 GCF_016652895.1 Ensifer sp. SSB1 | reverse complement strand
TCATTCGCCGACAAGGCAAGCGTCGCCATGGACTACGTCAAGGCGCGCAAGTGGGACAACGGCACCGTCAACAAGGTTCTCGCCTGGATGGACCAGAACCAGGGCACAAACGAGGATGCTGCCAAGCACTTCCTCGCCGAGTTCCCGGACATGTGGACGCAGTGGGTGAGCCCGGAAGTGGCCGAAAAGGTCAAGGCAGCGCTCTGACACAAGACAAAGGCAGGCGCGCCGGCCGAGACGGCCGCCTGCCCGTTCCGGTGGAATCAATCGGAACAGGAACAATGCAGCGTTCTTGCGGGTTCCGTTTGAGCGCGCGTCGTTCCAGAGGCGGCGAAGCGTGGCCGTCCGCGTCGCAAACAGTAAAGCGGACGCCACATTTCGCTGACACAGTTTAAACGCCGGGCCCAAAGAGGCCACCCGAAGTGTTGCGCAGGCATCGATGGAGATCGACGCCGGGATGCGACCGGCGCAACAAAAGACTTCCGGCCAAGAAGGGGAAACATATGGCATCCATCTGCAGTGTCTTGCCAGCTTTGCTTTGCAAGTTCCCTGCCATTGACGAGAGCACGATCCGCCTGGCACGCAAGACCGTCGACGACGGTTTCAAGGGCTTCGTCCGATCCTACGGCAACGCCATCGACACGGTGGTGCAACCGCTTCAATGGTTTCTGAACTATCTCGAAAGCCTGTTCGTCGGTTCGCCCTGGATCGTGATCCTGGCACTCATGATCGCGGTCGTCTATTTCGGCAGCCGCAACATCGCGATCACCATTGGAACAGCAATGTCGATGATTTTCATCGGCCTTGTCGGGCTTTGGAACGACACGATGATCACGCTTGCGATGGTCACCGTCTGCACGCTGATATCGATCCTGATCGGCATTCCGATCGGCATCCTGATGGCGCGCTCGGACCGGGTGCAGGCCTTCGTCAACCCGGCCCTCGACGTCATGCAGACGATGCCGAGTTTCGTCTATCTGATCCCCGTCGTCATGGTCTTCGGCATCGGCAAGGTGCCGGGGCTCATCGCCGTGGTCATCTATGCGGTGCCGCCGATGATCCGGCTCACCAATCTCGGCATTCGCCTCGTCGACAAGGAAGTGCTGGAAGCGGCCGACGCCTTTGGCTCATCCGGATGGCAGAAACTGAAGAACGTGCAGATGCCGCTGGCCCTGCCGACCATCATGGCCGGCATCAACCAGACGATCATGATGTCGCTGGCGATGGTGGTCGTGGCTTCGATGATCGGTGTCGGCGGCCTCGGCAAGAACGTGCTGCAGGCGATCGCCAACCAGTTCTTCACCGTCGGCTTCCTCAACGGCTTTGCCCTTGTCGGTATCGCCATCATTTTCGACCGTACCAGCCAGGCCTTCGGCAAGCGGCTGCAAAAGCACTCGGAGGTTATCCATGGCTAGTCACGCGATCGAGGTGAAGAACCTCTACAAGATCTTCGGCCCCCGCGGCGGCGACTTCGTCGACGCGGTCAAGAAAGGCCTGGGCAAGGCCGATCTCAACGAGAAGCACGGTCACGTGCTAGGCCTGCAGGATATCAACATCTCCATGCCGCCCGGCGGCGTCATGGTGGTCATGGGTCTCTCGGGCTCCGGCAAGTCGACGCTGATCCGCCACATCAACCGGCTGATCGACCCCACCGCGGGCGAAGTTCTCTATGACGGCGTCGACGTCTGCAAGATGAACGACAACGACCTTAGGGAATTCCGCCGCCACAAGACGGCGATGGTGTTCCAGAAGTTCGCGCTGCTGCCGCACCGCACCGTGCTCGACAACACGGTCTACGGCCTCGAAATCCAGGGCGTCGAACGCAAGGAGAGCGAAAAGCGCGCCCGCGGCTGGATCGAGCGCGTCGGCCTCAAGGGCTTCGAGAACCACTATCCGAACCAGCTTTCGGGCGGCATGCAGCAGCGCGTCGGCCTTGCCCGCGCACTCACCAACGATGCCGACATTCTCCTGATGGACG
>NZ_JAEPRP010000051.1:19324-41497 GCF_016652895.1 Ensifer sp. SSB1 | reverse complement strand
TCCCGGTTTCCCATTCTCCTGAAAGAGCGCAGCCCAGTCCTGCCGGGCTCGCTAGACGAACATCAGGACAACCGGGATATCGTCGACGCGCTTTCCATGGGGGTGCCGCGCGGCTCATAGGCGCGCTGGTCACGCAGGATCTGGAAGGCGATCGTCAAAAGCTTGCGCGCAATCGCCACGCGCGCCTTGTTGGTTCCTCTGATCTTCAGGTGCTCGTAGTGGGCGCGCAGCTCAGGATCACTGGCGACGGCCGGCGTTACCGCCTCGACAAAGGCCCAGCGCAGCCACTTGTTGCCCTGCTTGATGATCTTGCCGTGGAAGGTCTTGCCGCCAGACGAATAGGTCGATGGTACGAGGCCCGCATAGGCGGCCAGCTTCTTCGGGTTGCGAAAGCGGGATATATCGTCGATCTCCGCCTCGATCAGCCGGGCGAAGAATTCGCCGATGCCGGGGATCGTCTTCAACAGCTTGACGTTGGCATTGGCCTTGGTCAGTGCCCGGATCGTTGTCTCCGACTGCTTGATCCGCCCATCGATGTCGCCGATGAAGGCGAGGCCACGGTCGATCTGGACGCGGTCGATCGCGGAGAGCTCAATCTGCGCCAGCTGGATGCGGCCGGCCTTGCCAAACAGGTCGCCGAGCTTTTTGAGCTGGGCCGTCTGCTCCGGATAACGATCAAACACCGTGACGATGCGGTTCTTCGTCATTGTGCGCAGCCGCACGTAAAACATCCGCTCGCGCAGCGCGACACGCAACGCGCGGGCCTTGTCGCTCGGTGCCCAAGCCTCCGGCACCAGATCGGCGCGCAGCAGATGCGCCAGCACCGTCGCGTCGATCTTGTCGGTCTTGATCTTGGCGTCGGCGATCGCCTTGACCTTCAACGGATGGGCGAGAACGACATCATCACAAATGTCGTCGAGCCAGTCGTACATCACCATCCAGTTGCGGGTTGCCTCGACAACCGCATGGCTGTTCTCGCGGTAGCGCTCGAGAAAGCTGTCCAGCGACTGGCGGTCGTTCTTCACCCGGCCGGATCTGAGCGTCTTACCGCTGCTGTCCTGCACCACCAGGTGGCTATAGGATTTGTGGTAGTCGACCCCGATATGGTAATCATAGGACGCAGTCATGCTTCCAACTCCCGTGTTGAGATCTGCAAAACCCCAACAGGATAAGCCGAAAGGCTGGAAGCGTGACTGTCCCTCGATCATCATCGCCATCTCAATGATCCGTTCTCTCAGCGGGCGTGGCCTCTTTCATGCCACCTCCTTTGTTGAAGCGTTTTCGCAACCAAGGTGTTCGGCACCGTGTGGTGGTACTCGGGCTCGGTCGCGAGGAGCTTCCTCGTCATCAGGGATTCGGTGAGAATGCAGGGTTGGCCGCAGCCGAGCACAGCCAGTCGGTCGCTCGCCCCATGCTCGCTCTCATAGGCGGCAAGCACGCTTTGGACGCGCTGCCAGAAGAGCGGTTCCGGCAGGTCGTAGCAGTGGTCGAGAAGATGGGAGATTTCACTGAGATTGTAGACGAACAGCGTGTCCATCACCAATTCGCGCAGCGAATCCAGATTGTCCGTCCAGTAGAACTGGTCGGGTTCGGCGTCCCGATAGGCGGGGTGCTGCGACAGGAAATCCGGCGCCTTGTCCGGCTCGCGCAGGAAGCCCGGTGAGAACTCGATGCTCTCGTGGAAATCGCGCAGGATGAGCCTGACCGGCCAGCCATCGCGATGGACGAGCAGCATGTTCTGTCCGTGCGCCTCGACCGCGAGACCATGATGAACGAGCAGATGCCAGACGGGCAGGACCGCGACTTCGATGAGCCGGTTGAGCCAGGGCATGAGGCCGAAACGCCTGATCCAGTCGCCGGCGAAGGGCCGCCCGTCCGCCTCCACCATCATCAGCGCATTGAACGGGATCACCGCTTCGCCGACCGCAAGTGTGGCTTCGGCACTCTCGCGCCAGATCGCCGCCACCTGCCCCGCCAGGGGGCCGTCATCGCCCGCAATCACGCCGGCATATTCCTGCAGGATGGTCAGCGGATAGAGCTCAGCAAAGGCCGGATCGCCGGCCACGATCCCGGCGATCCAGCGCGAGATCACCGGCGCGGTGCAGACCGAATGCGGCTCCAGTATCCGTCGCGACGAGGTGTTGACGATGTTGAGCGGCAGCTTGAGGCTGGCGGCATGCGGTCGGTTCTGGTTGAGGAGAGAGCGCACCGACTGGGTTGCCGTGTATCGGTCGCCCATCGGGCCCAGATAGTGGGCCTCGCCGGCAGCAATCCAGCCGGAGCGCAACGTCTCGCCGAGTTCACGCCATTGCCAAGGATGCAAGGGGACGAGGCCGAAATCGCCAGGCGAAGCATCGAGCTGTTCTCGCAACGCGCAGAGATGCGCCCATGTTTCCGGCCCGAGTTCGTCCTGCCAGAAAGAATCCTCGTCGCAGGGCAGCGCCAGCCGCAGATGCTTGCGCGCCAGCAGCAGCCAGACGAGCTGGAAGCTGTCGCCCGCTTCCGGGCCGTAGGCGGCATGATCGGCAAAGGTAAAGCCGCTACGCGCCTTGAAGCAGGGGTGGTACGGGTGCCCCTCGTCCAACGCGCCCTCGAGTTCCGCGAAGGTCATCATGCGTCGGGGCCGCCCGGCGAGATGGCGCTCGTTCCACTGGCAGAAGGCGATGGTCTGCAAGAGCTCGTCGAGCAATTTGCCGCGCATGGGGCCGCTGCCCGGCAGAGCCGAAACCAGCTGTGCCAGGGGTGGCGCAACCCAGCTGTCCGCGCTTTCACGCATCTCTACCGAGTTCGCTACCAAGCGAAGCCGCCCGAACGGGCCGATGGCGCCGCTGCAGCGATAGTCGCGGCCACCGAGCAACCACTGAAACTCAACCATATCGTCCCGGACATGCTTGCCGGCGTCGACGATGCCTTCGAACAGCAGCGCTGAGACGAGCTGGCGAAGCACCCGCTCGTCCGGCCGGCCCGGGAGATCAAGAGGCAATGGCATGATCGATCCTCGGCAGTGTCAGGACGGCCGGCAGCCGCAGCGGGTTGGGCACGGGGCGGTAGAGCGTCGGCGCGTTGTTGGATTGCAGTTCGTCCACATCGTAAAGGCGGGTCGTCAGGTTGGCCTTGGAGGCGATCGTCGGCAGGTCGAGCACATGGCGCGCGAAGTCCCGACCGGCACCGCTCATCCGGGCGGCATAGCGCTCCAGGTGCAGGCGCAGTTCGCGCAGCAACAGACCCTCGTCGCAGAGCCCGTCATGGCCCATGCGGCTGACGACCGAGAAGACCTGGTTGACGATCAGGTAGTAGGCGAAGCGATCACGGATCTCGCTGTCGGCAAAATAGAGCGACGCGATCGTTTGCGTCTCGGGGACATGGCCGACGATCAGGCTGCGATAGCGCTCCGAAAGATAGAAGCCCTGATTGTCGCGATAATAGCTGGTTAGCGGGTAGCCGTTGCCGACATCCAGCAGACTGTTCTGCTGATGCGCCTCGAGCGCAATGCCGTAGTCGTCATAGAGGCGGACCAGCGGCTCGACGGCGCAGTCGAGATAGCGGCGGAACCAAAGAAGTGCTGCATCCGCCAGCGTTTCGCCGATGCGCGCGGCGAGTGTCCGAACCAGACTTTCGAGCCGGGAAGCCCTGCCCGGAAGCGGATCGGCCGTCAAGGCAGCAACGGTCACGATGCCCCTGCCCTTCGCACCGGCAAAAGGGTTCTCCCGCAGGATGACTTCGAAACCGCTTTCGTTGCGATCGGGCAGGTCGAGGGTGATATAGGCCGGGTCCTGGATGATGCGGAAATTGCGGGAACGCTCGGCAAAGCCGATGCGATCGATCAGTTTCGCCATGGCCACTCCGGCCTCAAGCTCCTGAAGCCGGTTCAGCCGCACCGAGTTGGTAATGCGGACAGGGAGCGAGAATTTAAGCATCCAATCGGCATCGACGCCGTAGACCGTGCGCACCGACGAGGTCGCGGTGAAGGTCGGGCCGGCAGGGCCCAGGTGCCGCAGCCTCCCCTCCCCGATCAGTGCCTGAATATCGGGATCGAGCAACAGTGCTTCCGCCTGCAGCGGGTGCATCGGCAGTAGATGCTCATCGGGCGCGGTCGCCTCTGCCCCCGGCCGCATCAGCGAACGGACAATCTCAGGAGCCGCCGTCGAGCGGGCGGAGGCGTGTCGCACGCAATCCGTCTTGGCGGCAAAATGGTGCAGCTTGAACTGGCCTCGCAGTTCCGGCGCATAAGACTCCTGCTGCCAGTAGGTCATGCCCTGCCGGCTTTTCGGTGTCGGATGCTGCCAGTGACCGAAGACGAGCGCTTGCTCGGCCTCGATAAAATCGCCGCCGTTTTCCGGCTCCGGCTGCGCCTTGTCGATGTAGAGTGCTGTCTGCTGATAGCTTTCAAGCACCCGCACCAGAAGCTCGAGCTCGAAGCCACGCAGGGCATCGGCGTGCGCGTCATCGACCTGGCGGTAGCATTCGTGGATGAGAATGTGCAGCGCCGATATCAGCTCGATCTGGCGCCAGGTGGCATCGGAAATGCCCCTGCCCCAGACCCTGCCGAAGTGATGCGGACCGCAGAGCGACGGCGACGTCACCTCGGCGCGCAGGATCATGTGCTGCCGCGGCAGCGACCACTCGACACAGTCGAAGACGCCGCCGCTGGCTCGATGAATGGCCCGAATGCCCGGGTTCACTTCGCGCAGGTAGCAGTTTGCGAAACTTTGAAAAGTGGCGATTTCAGCGATTTGCCTAGACGATTGCATCCTGTCGATCCTCGGCACGCGACAAGCATGGCCGCGCAATGGCGTTGGTCGCCTTTGACCAACACATTGAATTTTCTGATTGAAAATGCTCTCTGTCGGCGGCGCTCAGCCGGCGGCTTGCCAGTGGAGCGGCCCGGGCTCTTCGCGGAAGGCGAAGCGCAAAAGATGGCTTTCGATGACCGATTTCGTATCGGCGAGATTGTCATCGTCGGGCGAGCGGGCGCGAATGCTCAGGCCATTCACTGTTGCCAGGAGATAGCCGGTCCCGCAGGAAAACCGGAGCTCGGCGCGGTCGCCCGCCTGCTCGACGTCGATCTTGTGGGCGAAATGCTTGCAGAGCTGCGTCAGGTACTTCTGGCCGTCTTCCGTCGCAAAATGGGTGGTCGCTTCTTGCATCTGGAACTCCTGTCTTTCGGCTTTCGCGGCTCGGGCGGACGGGGTGACCGCCTGAGCGTCTTGGGCGGCCGCCGCGGGGAGGACACGGCAGCCGCAATTGCGGACCGTCGGCCTAGAACGTCGCTCTGGCGGTCAGGATGAAGGAACGGCCGGGCTCGTAGAGCGGCGTAACGTTCCCGAATTCCTGGCCGTAGGTCGCCCGGTCCGAATAGGTTTCGTCAAAGATGTTCTTCAGTTCGGCGCGCAGCGTCAGGTTCGGGCGTTCCGGCGGCACGTATTCGACAAAGGCGTTGAAGACCTCGTAGCCCTTGAGAGGCTTGCTGCCGGGAGCGACGTCGTCGTAGTCGAGCGCAATCTCGGCATCGGCACCGAAGGTGACGCCCCAATCGGTCAGCGTGTGGATCGCCTGAAGGGTGATGATCTGGCCGGCGGGTGCTGCAAGATAGGTGCCGACGTCGGAGTCGGCAGGCTTGCCGTCGATTTCGACATCGATGTTGGCGTATTTCACCTTGAAGTAGCCGTCGCCCCAGTTGTAGCCGCCGCCGATCTCGAAACCGCGCGAGCGAACGTCATGGGCGGCAATACCGAGGTCCGCCCGGAAGCGCGGCGCGCGCGCATCATCGAGATCGGTCTGGAAGACGCTGCCCTCGACGGTGAAGCCGTTGTAGTTGGCCTCCAATCCCAGGATGTAATTGTCAGCGGTCACCGGTTTCGGGCCTTGGCCGTAGTCCCAGTTGGGATTGATGATAAAGTTCTCGGCGAGCGGAATGCCGGCCCAGACATGCGAGTAGCCTGCCTTGGCGGTCAGAAGATCCTCGATCAGGTCATATTCGCCCGAGACGTTGCCGCTGAAGCCGGAGTTGGTCCACTCGTCACCCGTCGTCCCGGTGAAGTGCTGGTTGTCGCCTCGGGCGCCGAAGGACAGGCGCGTCCTCTCCCAGGGCTCCAGCCTTGCCTGTGCGTAAATGCCGACATTGCGCGCCTTCTCCGCCCCCGGATCGTAGAGATCCTCGAGCTCGGCCTTGTCGCTATAGAAGTCGATGCCGGCGATCACGTTGCCGATATCGAAGGAGAACTTGTTCTCGAATTTTCCGTTGAAACTATCCGACGTGCCGATGGCGTCGTAGGTGCTGGGAACACCTGCTCCGGGCTTCGGGAAGATCGGCAGATCGACCTCGGTCTTGCTGTAGGCAAGCAGCAGCTTCGGGTCCCACCACCCCTCCGGCGTGCTGTCGGTGTAGGTGAAGACGGTGTTCTGCCGGTCGAGCGTGTAGTCACGGATGCGCGGCTCCCACGGCTTGGGGTTCGAAATCGAACCTACATTGGCGCGGAACGGCCGGGGCGCATCGTCGTTGATGCGGTCGTGGCTGATCTCGAAACGGTCACCGCTCTCGAACTCGTAGGCGAGCTTTCCAAGGCCGCTGAGCAGGTTGGTGCTCGTGCCTTCGACCTCCTTGCCGTTTCCGGCAGTAAAATCGTTGCCTTTGCCGAAGTTGAAGTAGCCGAGGAACTCGAGCCCTTCATGCATGCCATAGGCGGAAACGCCCGTCGTCACCGTGTCGCTGTTGAAATTGTAGCTCGACGTGACGAAACCGCCGAAGCCGTCTGCGTCCAGCAGATCGCGCGGATCGATGGTTTCGTAGGCAATCGCGCCGGCGAGCGCCCCCGGACCGGCATCGGCCGGCGCGACGCCGGCATCAACGCTCACCGCCTTCAGGAGACCGGGATCGATGAGGTTCGTGCCGTTGTGGTGGAAGACCTTGTTGTTCTGGCGGCCGCCGTCCATCGTCACGGCAAGGCTGGTCTCCTCGATCCCGTGGACATAGACCTTCTGCGACATCGGCAACGAGCTGCCGACTGAAATGCCGGGCTCACCCGAAAAGACGTCGGCAATGTTGGCAGGGTTCTTCTGCTTCAGGTCTTCCGACGAAATCTCGATCTCGCCGGCGCCGAGCGGTCCGCTGCCGAAGGCGGAAATCGGATCAAGGACCGTCGCGCCGGAGGCATCCACGCCCCCGCTTCCGCCGGCCGCCGTCGGCGAACCGATCAGCGCCGTTCCGCCCGATACCCTGTAGGAGATGCCGGTGCCCGACAGCAACTGCGCAAGGGCCTGCTGCGGCTCCAGCGTGCCGTTGACGGCAGTCGAGCGAAGGCCCTGCGACGTCGCCGCGGCCAAGGTCACCTGCAGGCCGGATTGCCGCCCAAACGCATTCAAGGCGCTGGCAAGCGGTTGCGACGGAATATTGAACGTGCGGGCCGTGCTGACGCGCGATGTCGTCTGCTGTGCGGAGGCGACGGAAAGGGGCATGAAGGCAAGGGAGGAAAGCCCGACGATTGCCGTCGTAGTCAGCAGGCGCAGGCCCGCCTGGCTATATCCTGCTTTGAAAGAAAGATGTCCCTTGCGGCATTTCGGCGAACTCATTTTACCCCCGTCTCGATGATCCGCGCGCTGCCTCTCGTGCAGGCGCTTCGGACCAAAGACGACGGGCGCCGGATTTTTTTTCACCGGCCCGCGATTTTTTCTTGAATTTTTGAGTCCGAATTAAAATTGCGTCAGAACGCGGCCATAGGATGTCACCTCGCGCACCTTGCCGCCGAAGGGTTGAACCAATGCCTGAAGAGCGTGATCGGGGTCGGTAAGGTCATAGACACCCGTTACCCTTCGTGCCGCGAGTTCGGATTGCGGGACGGAGATCCAGGCGGAATGGTAACGTTGCAGCCGCTCGGCGGCAGCGGCAACGGTGACGTTGTTGACGAACATCTTGCCGCTGCGCCAGGCGCCGATCTCTTCGGCCGCGATCGCGCTTCGGGTAACCGCGCCCGTCGCATGCGTCACCGTCGCCGTTTCTCCCGGCGCGAGCTCGAAGTTCTGCCTGTGGCTTTCCCCGTTGTACGAAACGGCAACGGTGCCATGAGCGAGCTCGACCGTGGTCTCCGTACTCGCAAGCTGCACGTCGAAAGAGGTGCCGAGAACCGAAACCTCCACGCCGCCGGCATCGACGACGAAGGGACGAGACGGGTCGCGCGCAACGTCGAAATAGGCCTCGCCCCTGAGAAGCCGAACATGCCGGGCGGCAGCAGAAATCTCGGTGGCAATCGCACTGCCGCCACCCATTTGGATCGTCGTGCCGTCCTCCAGTGTGATCGTCCTGCTCTCGGCGGTCTCGGTCACGTGATCGGCCTGCCACCACACCAGCAGCGACGGCAGCGAGGCGAAAAGCACCAGGCAGGCGGCAAGCGCCATGGCCGCCGCACCGGCAGCTAGGGTTCGCGCCACAAGGCGTTTCGACTGGCGGGCCGGCACGACCGACGACGCCGACGGCGTTGCGTCGCGCCAGAGGTGCTCATGAACCGGCGACACTTCTCCCAGCAACTGCCAGGTTTTCAAGGCCGTCTCCCAGGATCGGGGATGCAATTCCGACCGACCCAACCAGGCCCTGAACGCGACTTCGGTCTGCCGACAGTTCGGGCGTGCCTTCAGCTCGAGGAACCAGTCCATGGCCTCTTCCAGCAACGCCTCCGGTATGTGGTTGTCCTTGGTCAAAGCTCTGCCTGCTGGTTACGTGTTCGACGAGACACTAGCGGAATGATCCGGTCTGTCACAAAGACGAATTGCTTCGGATTTTTTTTCACTCCGGCCCAAAATTCTAGGAGGCGTCGCCTGCCAGGGTTGCCGCCACCCGCATCATGGCGGTGCGCACATGGCGATGGGCAGTTGCGACGGAGATGTTCAGGTGGGCGGCGATTTCTTCCAGGGTGTACCCACCGAAGCGGTGCATCTCAAGGGCCACGCGAACCTCCACAGGAAGATCGTCGAGGACGCCGGAAATGCGCCTGATCTCGTCGCTCACCACCACGATATCTTCGGGCGTCGGCATCTCGATCGGCATCGACCAGAAAGGCGGCTCGCCCTGTTCCTCCCGTGCCTCGATCTTCCGACGCTTGAGGAGATCCAGGCAGAGGTTGCGGACGATCCTGTAGAGATAGGCGGGTGTGAGCCCCTGGGAACCGTTGTCGGCGTTGGCCGGCGCGAAGCGGATGAACGCCTCCTGCACGATGTCTTCGGCAGTCTCGCGCGATCCGACGATGCGGGTGGCATAGGCGACCAAAGCGGTCCGATTGGCGAAATAGACCTGATGGCGCGTTTCCATGTCGACCAAGGGCGTCTGATCCGAACAAAACAACTTTGATGTGGCGTCCAGCGTCGTTCGCACTGCCTGCCGCGAGGCGATCGATGGACCGGCTGACCCAGCGAACGCGAAGTCTCTTAGCACGCAGAAATAAACTTGTCTGTAATAGTCATGTTATTTTTCGAGGCTGTGGCAGCGGCGCGTTGCCGTCGAGCGCGACTGTCCTCGGTCGGGCACCCTATCCCATTGCTGCAGCGGAACTTTTGTCCCGGAGGACCATTACCCATCTGAGTGCGGACCGCGTCAACCGGACGCGGCAGGGATGGCGAACATGGCGGTTTTTCCGGTTTCTCGCCATGGCCAACGAAACGGCAGTCGAGCGCCCAACCTGCCCGGTTCGCCTCGCTTTTTTCGAGCGCGATTCAGGGCGTAGCGTTCGCGCCTCCACCACCTTCGATGCGAAGCTCTCTGACGAGTTCGATCAACGCGCGCAGTTTTGCCGGCACGTGTCGTCTGCCGGAGAAATAGAGGCACAGACCGTCATAGGGCGGCGTCCAATCATCGAGAACCTGCACCAATCGCCCGGTGGCGACGTGCTCTTGGACTGCATGGTCGGAGAGATAGGCCAGTCCCGCGCCACATAGTGCCGCCTCGAGCATCAGCCCGCTCTCGTCGAGGATGAGCCGTCCGGGCACATCGATCTCCACGCTTTCACCACGACGCGAGAATTCCCAGTGGTAGATCCGGCCGCTCGCCATCCGTGCGCGGATACAGGCGTGGTTCACGAGATCGCCCGGTCGCAGCGGCGCCGCCCTTTCACGGAAATAGTCCGGCGATCCGACGACGATCATGCGCGTCCGGCGCGTCACCGGAACGGCGATCATGTCCGGCGGCACCGCCTCTGCCAGCCGGAAACCGGCATCAAAACCGAGGGCAACGATGTCGACCAGGGCATTGTCGGTCGCCACCTCCACCGCCATTTCCGGAAAGCGGCGGAGATACTCCATGAGCAGCGGCCGCAGCACGATGCGTGCCGCACCGGGCGAGGTATTCAGCCGCAGCGTTCCGCTCGGTCGCGTCCGGGATTCCGTCACCCTCTCGACGGCACCGTCGATCGCGGCGAGAGCCGGCAGGACTTCCGCCACGAAAGCCTCGCCCGCCGCCGTCAATGCCACCGACCGGGTAGTCCGGTTGAAGAGACGGACGTCCAGCCGTTCTTCCAGCGCCGACACGGCATGGCTGAGCGCGGAGGATGACACGCCGAGTTCCCGGGCCGCGGCGCGGAAGCCGCCAAGCCGCGCGATCGCCGTCACCGCCTCGAGTTCGGAGAGACTGGGCCTCATTGCGCGATTTTCCTCATCAACCTGTCTATGATTGATGATCTTATCCTAGCGGCCGTTCCAGCGCATATCCCCTTCATCGCAAAAGGAAACCGAATGATGAAAATGATCGAGCAGATCTACGTGGACGGCGCTTTCGTGACACCGGAGGGCAGCGAGCGTTTCGAGCTTTTCAATCCCGCCACCGAAGAGAAGATCGGCGAAGTCCGCCTCGGTGATGCGCAAGACGCCCGCGCGGCCATCGCAGCCGCGAGGCGCGCCTTCCCCGCGATGCGACGCACGACGCCGGGCGAACGCATCGCCATGTTGCACGCGTTGCGCGACGCCGTCGCGGCGCGCGCCGGCGCCCTGCATGAGGCCATGGCAACGGAATACGGCGCGCCGCAATCCTTCCTTGCCTTCTCGGTGCCGCATGCCGCGCGCGTTTTCGACGTCGCCGCGAAGACCGTGGCGGATTATGCCTTCACCCGGCAGATCGGCAACGCCGAGGTGGTCATGGAACCCGTCGGCGTTGCCGCCGCCATCACCCCGTGGAACAGCAATATCGGCTTCATCTGCACCAAGCTCGCGACCGCGATCGCAGCCGGCACGACCATCGTGATCAAGCCGTCGCAAATGAGCGCCATCCAGACCCAGACGCTGCTGGAAGCCCTGCACGAAGCCGGCCTTCCGCACGGCGTCCTCAACGTCGTCAATGGCTACGGCCATGTCGTCGGCGCCGAGCTCAGCCAAAACCCAGGTATCGCCAAGATCACATTCACCGGTTCGACCGCGACCGGACGGACGATCCTCCGGACCGCGGCGGAAACCTTCAAGCGGGTGACGCTTGAGCTCGGCGGCAAAGGACCGCAGATCCTGCTCGACGATGCCGATCTCGATCACGCCATCCCGCATCTGCTTGCCTCCGCCTTCCGCAACAGCGGCCAGGCCTGCATTGCCGGCACTCGGCTTCTGGTGCCGGAGCGGAGACTTGCTGAAGTGACCACGCGCCTCGCGGTCGCCGTCTCGGCAATGAAGGTTGGTCCTTCGAGCGATCCGGTCTCGGATATCGGCCCGATGGTTAGCGCCAGACAATGGCAGCGCGTCCAGTCCCATATCCGTCTTGGGTTGGAGGAGGGCGCGACGCTGCTGGTCGGCGGCGAAGGTCGCCCGGAAGGGCTCGACCGTGGCTGGTTCGTTCGCCCCACCGTTTTCACCGATGTCACCAACGACATGCGGATCGCGCGCGAAGAAATCTTCGGCCCGGTCCTCAGCGTTCTCTCCTATGGCGACGAGGACGAGGCGATCGCCATCGCCAACGACACGGACTTTGGCCTGCAATCCTATGTTCTCGGAACTGACGGGACGCGCATGCGCCGCGTGGCCGGCCAACTCGAGGCCGGCCGTGTGGTGCTCAATGAAGCGCCGGCGGATGCTGAGGCTCCGTTCGGTGGGTTCAAGCATTCCGGCATCGGCCGTGAGTTTGGCCCCTTCGGCCTCGAAGCCTTCCTCGAGCCGAAGGCGATCATCGGCTAAGCGGCAATCCGCCTTTCAGGCGACCTGCGCGCCGGGCTCCGGGGCACTTGCGAGCGCGACCGTGTTGCGGCCCATGCGCTTTGCCTCGTAGAGGGCGCTGTCGGCCTTTTGCAGCAGCTTTTCAAGCGTCGTTTCGGCCGCAAGGGCCGAGGCGACGCCGAGGCTTGCGGTCACGCACCCGTCGCCAAGTCCGCGGTGCACAATGGCAAGCCGTTCGATCGCCGTGCGGATCCGCTCGGCCATCGCCAGCGCCTGCAGCGGCTCCCGACCCGCGGCGAGTACCAGCATTTCCTCCCCACCGAAGCGGAAGACGAAGGAGGCCTCGTCCACCGTATCGCGGATGCATTGGGAGACGGCGCGGATGCAGGCGTCGCCCTCGATGTGGCCGTGAACGTCGTTGAACCGCTTGAAGTGATCGATATCCAAAAGGATCGCGGAAACCGGCACCAGGTGCGGCGCGTCGTTCCACAGCATCTCGCCCACCCGCGCCAGCGACCGGCGGTTCAGTAGTCCCGTCAGCTCATCCCGTTCGGCATTACGCTCAAGCCGGCGATAGAGCAGGCTGCCGCGCAAGTGGTTGAGAAAATTCTGCCTGTCCTTCTGCTCCAGGAAATAGGCGCTGACCGCCAGGAAGATCGACAGCGTCAGGTAGAAGGTGATGATGCCGGAGTAGGTGACATCGTCGAAGGCGCCGGTCAGCTGCGTGGTCGTAAAATGGGAGGCGCACATCAGCGCAAGCCCGATCACGACAGCAAGGAAGCGCGGCCGCAGCGCGATGACGAAGAACAGGAAAGCGGCAGAATTGCCGTTCTGGTAGACAAAGAGGTAGGAACTGGCGCTTTGGGTAGCCGCCGCCATCGGCAAGGTGACGCCGAGCACCGCGATTGCCACCGCCAGAATGTCGTAGAGAAGCGCATTCGGCCAGCGGCGCACGGCGAGGATACAGCCGATGACGAAAGGCGTGAACACCAGGAAACGGGCGACGAGCAACTCGTCGAACACATCCGGCAGCATCGTACGGTCGCCGAAATAGACCAGATCGTAGATGAAGACGCCGATCACGCCCCAGATCACCGCGAGCCGCACACGCTCGGTCGCATATTCGTTGCGGAATAGCGCCTCGATCTCCGGCGAGAACTGCAGATAGCGAAAGCCGCGCGCGATCTGGTTCTCGACCTGGTCCAGCGTGACTACGCTCATTACCAATTCCCCGGCTGCGGAAGGACACCTGCAAACTAGAAGAGAAAACTGAATATTCGTCTAAAATTAGATCGATTCGCCGCAGAAGTATCGAGCGTTGCGCTGAGCAACGTCAGTCTTCGGGAACCTTGATCAGGACCGTCTCGGCAGCCTCGATCGGCCTGCCATCCTGCGTGCGGATATCGAGCTTGACTGGTAGCCCTGTTTCCTTTTCGACCAGCAGGGAATGTTCCTCGCCGGGCTGAAAGAGGTGTCGTTCGCCGAACTGGCGCAAGGCGACCATCACGGGAAAGAGGTCCCGGCCCATCGCCGTCAGCTGATACTCCACCCGCGTTTTCGCATCGCCGACGGGAACTGTCTCCAGAATGCCGCGGTCGACGAGCGTGCGCAGGCGATCCGTCAGGATGTTCTTGGCAATGCCGAGGCTTTTCTGAAAATCGCTAAAGCGCCGCAACCCGTCGAACGCATCGCGCACGATCAGCAGCGACCACCAGTCGCCGATCGCATCCAGAGATCGCGCGCTGGGGCAGTAGTCCCCCTTGAGGCTTCTGCGCGCCACCATACGAATTCTCCTCTCTCACGGGCCATGAATTTTTGGTTGCATTATGAAACCAAATTGGTATCCATTATTTTGGTTTCATTATTAAACCGAAATAAGGAAGAAGTCCAATGGATGGTAGAGCTGCTGCGGCGTCGATCGACGCCGCAAACGACGCTGCGTGCCTGAGCGCCGGCAAGACTGCGACGTCACCCCTGACGCGCCCGATGTTGACCCTCTTCGCCTTTGCCTCTGGCCTGGCGGTCGCCAACGCCTATTTTGCCCACCCGCTGCTGGATGTGATGGCCGCGGATCTTAAGCTGTCGCAGACAAGCGCCGGCCTGATCGTCGGCGCGACGCAGATCGGCTACGCGCTCGGCCTGATCCTGCTCGTTCCCCTTGGCGATCTCTTCGATCGCCGCAAGGTCATCATCAGCCAGTCCCTTCTGTCCGTGGTCGCTCTCAGCTTTGTGGCCCTATCGGCCAGTGCCGAAATGCTGATGGCCTCGATCGCCGCCGTCGGCATGCTTGCCGTCCTGACGCAGGCCCTGGTCGCCTATGCGGCCAGCCTGGCCCATCCATCGGAGCGCGGGCGGGTGGTCGGGTTCGTTACCAGCGGCATCGTCATCGGCATCCTCTCCGCCCGTACGATCGCTGGTCTTCTGACGGATCTTGCCGGCTGGCGATCAGTCTATCTCGCATCCTGCGTCGCAACCCTGTTGATCGCCGGCCTGCTTTACAGGCTGCTGCCGCAGCAGAGAAGGGAAACGAGCAAGCTCAGCTACCCCCGCCTCATCGGCTCCACCTTCAAGCTGATCTGGGAAGAGCCGGTGCTGCGCACCCGCGGCGTGATCGCCATGCTGATCTTCGCGAATGTGACGACGCTGCTCACACCGCTTGTTCTGCCGCTGAGTGCGCCGCCTTTCTCGATGTCGCACACCGGGGTCGGCCTCTTCGGCCTCGCTGGCATCGCCGGGGCGTTGGCCGCTTCGCGCGCCGGCCATTGGGCCGATCGCGGCTTTGGCCAGACGACAACCGGAATTGCGCTCGCCCTGATGCTTGCCGCGTGGCTGCCGATCTCCCTGCTGGACCACTCCCTCCTCTGGCTGATCGCCGGGGTCCTCGTGCTCGATTTCGGGCTCCAGGCGGTCCATGTGACGAACCAGGCCCTGATCTATCGCGTCCGCCCGGAAGCGCAGAACCGACTGACGGCTGCCTACATGCTCTTCTATTCGCTTGGCAGCGCGATCGGCTCTTCCCTCTCCACGGTCGCCTATACGCATGCGGGATGGAGCGGGGTATGCCTGATCGGTGCCGCGATCAGCCTTGCTTCGCTGCTCTTCTGGCTGGCGACGAGACCTTCGGGATCGAAAAATCCCGGGAAGGCGTAGCGTCGAACGGCTGAACCACCTGTGACGATGGCCCCGCACCATGGCGGGGCCTTTGAGGTGGCGGCTGACCGCCGCCTCGACGTTTATGCGGCCGGGTCGAAATCCGTCGAAGTAGACACGGCGCGCCACTGGGCAAGAAGCGCTGCATCGGATGAGTGTTTGGCCTCGATCGCTGCCACCGTGTCGCTGCCGAGCGGGAGCCTGACCGGCGGATTTTCTGCGTCGGCGAAGGCGACCACGACCTCGGCCAGCTTGTCGGGGTTGCCCGGCTGGTTGTGGCTGATTTCCTTCGCCTTGCTGCGAACGACGCCGGCCGTTTCCGCATAGTCCTCGATCTCGATCGGGCTGACGCTGAGCGAGGTCGAATCCAGGAAGTCGGTACGGAAGTAGCCGGGTTCGATCGCTGTCGCATGGATACCGAGCGGAGCGAGCTCTGCGGCAAGCGCCTCGGTCAAGCCTTCGACCGCAAACTTCGTCGAGCAATAGACCCCGAAGCCGGGGCCGCTGCGATAGCCGCCGACCGACGAGAAGTTCAGGATGCGTCCCGAACGCTGGCGGCGCATGTGCGGCAGCACGGCCCGGGTAACGGCCAGCAGGCCGAAGACGTTGGTGCGATAGAGCGCCTCGATCTCGGCGCCGCTTGCTTCTTCGACTGCACCCAGCAGACCGTAGCCTGCATTGTTGACCAGAACATCGATCCGGCCAAAGCGTGCGATCGCCTGGCCGACCGCCTGATGCGCCTGGGCCTCATCGGTAACATCGAGCGCGACTGCCAGAAGGTTGGCTTGCTCGCCGAAACGCTCGACGATCGCCTTCGGATTGCGCGCGGTGGCGACGACCTGATCGCCCTTGGCGAGCGCCCTTTCAACAATGAGGGCACCAAATCCGCGCGATGCCCCGGTAACGAACCATGTATGCATGAGAACCTCCTGTTTGTGTCGCCGCTCCATCGTCGGCGGCTGAGAAGGTTTTACCGCGCCCTGGCTACTGAGATAATCGACTGGATTCTCCTCAAGCTGATGAATACAGTTCACCAATGAGAACTGTATCGCCGTCCGACCTGTCCTCCTTCCTAGCCTTGGCCCGGCATCGCAGCTTCCGCCGGGCCGCCGACGAGCTCGGTTGCACGCCCTCGGCCCTCAGCCATGCGCTGAAAGCGCTCGAAGAGCGTCTCGATCTCCGCCTCTTCAACCGAACGACCCGCAGCGTCGCGTTGACGGAAGCAGGCGAGCTCCTCCTCGCACGCGTCGCCCCCGCCTTCCGCGACATCGAGGATGCGCTCGACGACCTCAACAACTTCCGAGGCACACCCGTCGGGCGCCTGAAGCTCAATGCGGCGCGAGCCGCCGCGAAGATGGTGCTTCTGCCTTTGGTCGCGCGTTTTCTCGAAGCTTACCCGAAGATCAGCATCGAAATCGTCACCGACAACGACCTCGTCGACATGGTATCGGAAGGTTTCGACGCCGGCATTCGTTTCGGCGAAGTGATCGCGCAGGACATGATCGCCGTACCGATCGGGCCGCGCCAGCGCACGGCGATCGTGGCAACGCCCACCTTCTTCGAGCGCTTTCCAAAGCCAACCGCTCCCGATCACCTGAAGCAACTCCCCTGCGTCGGGCTGCGCTTTGGCAGCGGCCGGCTCTATGCATGGGAGTTCGAGCGCGGCGGCGTGGAACTTCAGGTCGAAGTCAGCGGCCCGCTGATCGTCGACGACCAGGACATGATGGTGGACGCCGCCCTTGCCGGCGCCGGCGTGACCTTCACCTTCGAGGATCAGGTGCAGTCGCTCATCGACGAGGGGAAGCTCGTTCGGGTGCTGGAGGATTGGTGCCCCTATTACGGCGGCCTTTACCTATACTATCCCAGCCGGCGACAGATGCCGGCGGCGCTGCGCGCCTTCGTCGATTTCATCAGGATGGCGGGCACCAAAACTTGAACGCGAAGTCGCTTCAGGCGACCGACCGCGCCGCGGCCGGTGCTGGTCCGCCGTCTCCGGCCGGGGTCGGAGCAGACGAAGCGCCCGATTCAGGGCATCCTTTGGCCTAGGCCTGCGCTTCGACAGCCGACGACGTGGCCTCTGCGACCGCCAGTTCAGCCATGGCAAGAGCCGCTTCGCGCGTCGCAGCGGCCGCGATGAAGCGGCCATTGTGGCAGAAACTTGCGCCGGCGACCCGGCAGGCCGCCTCCAGATCGCCGTTGGTGAGACCGGCCCAGGCGGCAGGCAGGTCTGCGCGTAGCTCAAAGCCCTCATCGGACTTGCGAATGCCAGTCAGGCACCAGTCCTTGTCGCGCGGATGCACGACGAACAACAGATGATCGGCACCGGACTTCACGATGGCCGGACGGAAGGGCATACCCATCGGCAATTCGAGAACACGGCCATCTCCAGCACGGGCGATCTGCTGCAGAACGAGCGCCTCGGCCCTGAGCTTGGCGGCGCGCTGCGCGACGCCGGCCTCGACGAGCGTGCGGGCAACCGCCAGCGCCGCCTGAAAGCCGCGATCGTCTGCCTCGGGGCCTGCCTGGTCGAAGACCGGCTTCAAGGTTTCCAGAAGTGCCGGCAACGTCAGCCCCGCCAGCGGCCCGGCAACGGAAGGGTCGAAGGCACCGTTGTCCACCAGGTCGACCGGAAGCACGAAGCGCGCGTCAAAGGCTGCATGGACCGCCTCGATATGGTCTTCAGGTACGCCTGAAGCGGCGAGATAGTCGCGACCAAAGTGCTTCCAGATCAGCCCGAACGAACTGTAGGGCTGGCCGTCCTCCCTGAGCGGCGCCCCGCGCTGGTGATGATCGAAGATGCCGGCAGCAGGGTCATACTGGCCGCCAACGTCGTACACGATGCGGTCAGCACCAGGCCTGATCCATTCAGGAGCCCGGCTGCGCATGATACGAGCCTCAGGGAAAAGCCGCGTGAGGATCACGGTGGACAACAGTTCGTCGGCATGGAAGCCACCGGAATGGGTAACGAGAAACTCTGGGATCATCCGGTTCGGCCTTGTGGTTCGTTGAAGAGGAAGCGCACCACATAGCCATTGCTGGCTGCCACCTCAACCCACCATCGTTCCTTGCCTGCATGGAGGCCCGCATGCTGACCTTGGCAGGAGACGACTGGCCGACAAATATTGGGCCCACGCAGCTACTCCAGGTCTAGCGTGGTGAAGACCCGGCAATTGTCGGGCGCAGGCACAGCGCGGCAAATTTCCGCATCGACCAGTTGGCCGACGGGCAGCTGGTCCGTCAACATCAGCTCTAAGGACAATTGATAGGGGTGGAGTCTACCAGCCGCGTTGCGCAGGCGTTCGGCCAAAGACTGGTAGCGGACGCCCATTTCGCCGTAGTAGGCCACGAGTTTGCGGGTATCGGCCTCGTTTCCGGCCAGCATCGGAATGTCATCAACGATCGTCCCTTCTCCCGCCAGCCGCCGAATGCCGGACGCAAGCACGAGCGTGCAGGCCTGCTCGCAGGCTCCAAGCGAAGCTGCCTTGCCGATATAATCGGCCCCCTTTTTGTCGTTTGCGGTACAATTCTTCTGATCGCGCTGACATCCAACGAACATGGTCGTGCCCACCGCCACGCTGAGCTTGCTCTTGCGGATGAGACGGCCGAGTGCCATCGCAGCCGCCATGTCGCCACCGGGCGATCGCAGGACCAATGGCAGCTTGCGGCCTGCGAGCATCTTCAAGGTTGCCTTCAGCAGGGCCGGTGTCTTCGGACCGATAGCGCCTGCGGCGGAAATCCATTCCGGACATGTCGGCTCGCACCCGACCTGGTTAGAGCGCACGACGACAAACCGCATCTCCTGCTCTGCCGCCATTGCCGGCCGCTCCATCAACAGGCCTGCGGCCAGAAGGCAGATCAGAGCCACAACGCATTTCAGGCGGGTCGTGGCAGGACCGGGTGGAGAACTCCATACTCGCATCGCAGTCTCCAACCTAAAAGTCCCCGGGTCTAGCGCTTCAGGTCCGACATGACGAAAACCCGGCAATGGGCGGAGGCGGGCACCGTCTTGCAGACCCCGGCCGCGGTCAGCAGTTCGACCCCGCCCAGCTGCGTGATCAGCTTCATTTCCATCATCGCCACCGGCTCGATCTTGCGCATGTCGTTAGCGAACGTGATCTTCATTTGATCGATGACCGCACGCCCGACGCCCATCTCCGCAAGGTAGGCCGCCAGTTCGCGCTCCTGCGCCTTGCTCATCTCATAGGTCGTGCGGGTGCCGACATTCTTTCGGCTGACGACCTTCTTGCTGGTGACTTTCTTCTTGCCGTTCACGATGCGGTACTTCTCTTGGTACCGCGTCAAGACCTGCGTGTGGACCGTGGTGATCTGGTGAACGCCGAGATATGCCCACTGGCCGACTACGCGCCGGGTGCCGCCGGCCAGCATCAGCGGACAGGCCGAGTTGCAATAGGCTCCGCCCGAATAGGCGATTCCGATATAGCGCGCGCCCCTGCCGTCGTTGTCGCGGCAATCCTTTTGCTGCGGCTGGCAACCGATGAAGCGGGTCTTGCCGACCCCCACTTCAAGCTTGCGCGCCCTGATGATCCGCCCGAGCGCCAGCGCCGCATCGACATCTCCGCCGGGCGACGTCACCACGACCGGAAGGCGGCGATTGCCGATGGTTTTGAGCAGCTTCTTGAACAGTGCCGGGCTGTCGCGGACGATCGCCCCCTCGGCCGATATCCACTCCGGACAGGTTGGCTCGCACCCGGGCTGACCGCTGCGAACCACGAGGAACTGCATGTCGGTGTCATCGGCTGGCGCCGCGCGAGCCGGCGCGGCGGAGGCCAAAAGCCCAACCAACAGACAGACAATGACCACTGAACGCGAGAATACTTCTCGTGGGAATGCCATGCCGATCAAAAAAGTGTACCTCTCCCGACTGTCGCGGCCCCGGATTTTCAGAATGGAGCGACCACGCTCGATCCTGTAAAATTCACGCTGCAAATATGACTATCAAAACAAACAGTTCTTGGTCGGTCGCCACGAGGACTGCTCCTCAGAAGGCGACAGGAGAATGGAAGTTGCGCCAGCCAATAATAAAACCAACGATAGCATGGGCCCCGAATATGAGGCAACAATCATGAAGCCAAAATCGGCTGCCTGCGTGATGCGCCCAGCCCGTCTAAATACCGGCAGCGAGACGATTAGTTGTTCGTGCGGTAGCGATCAGCAGCCGAAGGACTGGATACGCCGCCGACGCTTTGACAACATAGGTGTTCAAGGCAGGATTGCGATTCGATGACGATTTTCTTTAAGGCAGCAATTTCCGACGACGTGGCATTCGGAATGATCGAGCGGTGTTTTTCCGATCCGGACGACTATGACGCCTATCTCGATATCTTTGGCGATCACACCGAACGGACCGTTTCATGGAGCAAGGGCCGATCGGTTGAAGAGTTCAAGGCGGAGATAACCGAAGCACTGCGAACGGCTTGGGAGAGCGCGCCGTTCTGGCAGGTGTACGAACGGCGCGAAGACCGGGACGATGCCGGGACGAATGAAATCCGGCGCGCGGCCATCAATCTGACGCGCACCTATGGCGGCGTAATCGTCATCACCTTGAGCCTGCTGGGCAGACGCAACAGCACGCACGATCTCGAACTCGTGTTTGTCTGCTTCCAGGAAGACGCCCAACGCCGGAATTTTCGCGTGCGCTACGACGGGAAATTCATTCCCGCCTGATCCCTCCCGCAGCCTCGAGTGCAGCGATCAAGCGCAGATCCGCCGGCATCGCCTCTTGAATCGAGCGCCGGGCGCGTTGTCTACTTCAGGAACGCCCGGAAGCGCCGCATGGCGAAGGCAAACAGGATCGCGCCGATCAGCAGCAAGGCAAGAAGCTGCGGCCAGACCACGTCCAGCCCCGCATCGCGAAACAGAACCGCCTGCGCAAGAATGACGAAATGCGTGTTCGGCGCCGCCAGCATGATGTTCTGGATGATCTCGGGCATGCTTTCGCGCGGCGTCATGCCGCCGGACAGGGCCTGGAGCGGCAAGAGCACCAGCATCAGCAGCAGGCCGAACTGCGGCATGGAGCCCGCAATCGTGGCCAGCAGGATACCCATCGACGTGGTCGCAAAGAGCTGCAAGGCCGTTGCCAGCAGGAACAGCGCGAACGAGCCCTGCACAGGAACCGCAAGCGCGCCCTTGACGACGAATATCAGCGAGACCGCCGACGCTATGAGCACCACCAGCCCCATCGACCAGACCTTGCTGACCATGATTTCGAACGGGGTCACCGGCATGACCAGCAGGTGCTCGACGGTCCCGTGCTCGCGCTCTCGGATAAGGGCGGCGCCCGTCAGCACGATCGACAGGATGGTGATGTTGGTGATGACGTTCATGACAGCGCCGAACCAGCCCTTGTTCAGCTCGGCATTGAACCGAGCCCGTAGAACGAGATCGACTGGCAGCGGCGTCTCGTTGCGGTGGCGCTCTAGAAAGCCCGAGACCTCGCCGGTCACGATCTGCTGGATATAGCCGTTGCCGGAAAAGGCCTGGCTCATGCGCGTCGCGTCGACATTGAGCTGGATGGTCGGCGAGCGACCGGCCAGGAGATCCGTCTGGAAATTCGGCGGGATGTCGAGCGCGAAGGTATCGAGCCCCTGGTCCATGCGGCGGTCCATTTCCGCCGGCGTGATCATCTGTGGCGGCACGAAATAGGGCGGATAGAAAGCCGTCGATATCCGCGTCGAAACCGGCGACTGGTCCTCGTCGACGATGGCGATCGCCGCGCGGTTCAGCGTTTCGGGCATGGCGGTCGAGCCCGTATAGACCGACAGCGTGAAGGAATAGACGATCAGGATCAAAAGGATCGGATCGCGCCAGAGCCCCCAGAGTTCCTTGATGCCGAGATGGTAGATGTGGGACAGGCGCATCGCTACCTCGCCTGCTTCTTGAGGGAGAACGTGC
>NZ_JAEPRP010000051.1:11429-19314 GCF_016652895.1 Ensifer sp. SSB1 | reverse complement strand
AACGTGCCGATCGCCAGCAGCACCGGCACCGCGATCAGCATCGGCACGAAGGCACCGCCGAGATCGGCGAAGCCGAGCGCCTTGGAAAAAGTGCCGCGGGCGATCGTCATGAAATGCGTGGTCGGATAGATCTGGCCGATGAAGGCGCCCGCGCCTTCGAGCGAGGAAACCGGATCGATCATGCCGGAATACTGGATCGCCGGAATGAGCGTCAGGATCGCCGTGCCGAAGATCGCGGCGATCTGGCTCGACATGAAGGTGGAGATGACCAGCCCCATGGCCGTTGCCGCCGAGACATAGATCAGCCCCGCGACCGTCCAGGTAAGCAGGCTGCCGGTAAAGGGCACCCGGAAGACGAAGACCGCAAAAGCCGTCAGCAGCACGAAGTTGAGCATCGCCAGGGCGATATAAGGTATCTGCTTGCCGATCAGGAATTCGAGCCGCGTCACCGGCGAGACGTAGAGATTGACGATCGACCCCAGCTCCTTTTCGCGCACGACGCTGAGTGCCGAAAGCATGGCCGGGATCAACATCAGCAACAGCGGAATGACCGCCGGCACCATGGCGACGATGCTCTTGACGTCGGGATTATAGCGGAAGCGCGTCTCGATCTTGAACGCGCCCGTGGTCGCGGCCGCTCCATAGCGCTCTCGGATCTTGCCGGTCAGCCAATGGGCGTGCAGCCCCTGCACGTAGCCCTTGACCGTTTCGGCACGGCTCGCCATCGCGCCATCGATCCAGGCGGCGATTTGCACCGTGTCGCCGCGCGCCGCATCCCGGGCAAAACCCGGTGGGATCTCGATCGCGAGGCTCAGTTCGCCGTTGCGCATGCGCCGGTCCAGATCGGCATAGTCGGTGATCGGATCCTTCTCGATGAAGTAGCGCGAGCCGGCAATCTCGAGAATATATTCGCGGCTGGTCGTCGTCTGGTCGCGGTCGAGCACCGCAAAGGTAAGGTCCTCGACGTCCATGTTGATGCCGTAGCCGATGACGAACATCAGGATGACCGTGCCGATCGTGGCAAGCGTCGCGCGAATGGGATCGCGCACCAGTTCCAGGGCCTCGCGGCGGGTATAGCTGAACATCCGCCCGACGTCGAACAAACCGGATTTCGGCGGCCGTGTCGTCTCGGTGGACCGCTTGGCGACCGGCTCCACCGGTGCCTTGGCCCTGACCACTGCGGGCACCGGCTGTTTCGCCCCGGCGATCGCCTCCTCCAGATAGGCGATGAAAGCCTCTTCCAGCGTCGCGGCGGAACGGCTCTTCATGATACCGGCCGGCGTATCGCTGACGAGCACCTTGCCCGCATGCATCAGCGACATGCGATCGCAGCGCATCGCTTCGTTCATGAAGTGGGTGGAGATGAAGATCGTCACCTGGTCGTTGCGGGAGAGATCGACGAGGATCTGCCAGAAACTGTCGCGCGCCACGGGATCGACGCCGGATGTCGGCTCATCGAGGATGAGGATATCGGGTGAATGGATCAGCGCGACCGCAAGCGACAGCCTTTGGCGCACGCCAAGCGGCAAGGCGTCCGGCAAGGCTTCCATCACGTCCGAGAGATCGAAGCGCTTCGCCAGTTCCTCGATCCGATTGGGAATGCTGTCCGCCGCCATGCCGAACAGCTTGGCATGCAGTTCCAGGTTCTGCAGCACCGTGAGTTCGGTATAGAGCGAGAAGGCCTGCGACATGTAGCCAACGCGGTGGCGCACCTCCATGTCGCGCGGGTCGACCTCGCGTCCGAAGAGCTTTGCCGTACCTTCGCTGGCGGCGAGCAGGCCCGTCAGCATCTTCATCGTCGTCGTCTTGCCGCAGCCGTTGGAACCGAGGAAGCCGAAGATCTCGCCACGGCCGATGCGGAAGCTGACATTGTCGACGGCGACGAAATCGCCAAAGCGCATGGTGAGGTTGTTCGCCTCGATGGCGATATCATCGCCCGCGCCTTCCGGGCGCGGCGGGATGACGACATCGTGGTGTTCGCCCCTGATTTCCTCCGGCAGCAGCGCGATGAAGGCAGCGTCGAGCGTGTCGACCCCGGTCTTTTCAAGCAGTTGATCGGGTGTGCCCGTTGCCAGCACCCGGCCGGCATCCATCGCGACCAGCCAGTCGAAGCGGGCGGCCTCCTCCATATAGGCAGTCGCAACGATGACGCTCATGCCCGGCCGCTCAGCACGGATGTCGTCGATCAGTTCCCAAAACTGCCGTCGCGACAAAGGGTCCACGCCGGTCGTCGGTTCATCGAGGATCAGGAGATCGGGATCGTGGATCAGCGCGCAGCAAAGCCCGAGTTTTTGCTTCATGCCACCGGAGAGCTTGCCCGCGGGGCGCGCCGCGAAGGGAGCAAGCCCGGTGCTTTCGAGCAGGCTGGCTATCCGCCTTTCGCGTTCTTCGCGATTATGGCCGAAGAGTCGGCCGAAGAAATCGACGTTCTCGAAAACGGAAAGCGTCGGATAGAGGTTCTTGCCGAGGCCCTGCGGCATGTAGGCAATGCGCGGGCAGGTCCGGCGGCGATGGCCGGCATCGGCAATGTCGCCGCCAAGCACCTCGACGCTGCCCACCTGCACGGCGCGGGCGCCAGCAACGAGAGACAGCAGGCTCGATTTCCCGACGCCGTCCGGTCCGATCAGCCCGGCCATGCAGCCGGACGGAATATCCAGCGTCACCTCGTCCAGAGCCTTCGTCTTCCCATAGGAAAGGGTGACGGCGCTCAAGCGAACCACGGGCTCTGCCGGCTGCAGGCCGGCCCGGTCCGGGGCGGCCATCACTGCACCAGCGTGCCGGTCTGGCTCGCCGGCCACTCTGCATTCGGGTCGACCTTCACATAGGCAACGCCCGGAAGACCGGTTTTCACCATGCGGATGTATTTCTTCAGGAGTTCCTTCGGGATCTGCGCCTTGATGCGGAAGGTCAACTTCTGCCGTTCCTCGGCGGTCTCCACCGTCTTCGGCGTAAACTGCGCGACATCGGCGACATAGGAGACCTTGGCAGGAATGATATATTGCGGGGCGGCATCCAGCACGAGCCGGACCTCGCTGCCGATCGACAGGCGGCCGGCCTGATCCGTCGGCAGGAAGAACGTCATGTAGACATCGCCGAGATCGACGAGATTGAGAACGCGGCCGCCGGCAGCCAGCACTTCGCCGGGCTGGACCACACGATATTGTATGCGGCCGTCGCGCGGCGAGATCAGGGTGCTGTCGTTGATGTCGGCGATGATGCTTTCGACCGACGCCTTGGCAGCCTCGACCGCGGCTTCGGCATCAATGACCTGGGACTTCGCCGAATTGATTGCCGCATTCGACGCGGCAAGCGAAGCTTCCGCCGCACTGGCGGCGGCCCGCGCGCCCTCGGCGGTCGCCCGGTCGTCATCCAGCACCTGCTGCGAAACGGTGCTCGTCCTGACGAGTTGCTCGGAGCGGGCAAGGCGCCGTTCCGCAGCGTCCAGTTGTGCCTTGCGCTGTGCCAGTACAGCCTCGGCCGCCGCCTTCTCGGCTTCGCGCTGCGTCACCAGGTTCTTTGCCGCTTCGACGCCGATGATCGCACGCTGCTGCTGCGCCTCGGCTTGCCGCTTGTGGGCCTCCAACTGCACGGTGTCCATCTGGGCGAGCACCTGGCCGGCAGTAACGAAGTCCCCCTCGTCCACCAGGATCTCCTTGATCCTGCCGGCCGTCTTGGTCGAGATATCGATCTCGACAGCCTCTATGCGTCCGTTGCCGCTCGCAATCCCCGCGGGCAGCGCATTGCCATCCAGGTTCTGCCAGGCATAGTAGCCGCCCGCGAGCGCCAGAATGACCAGACCGACCAAGAACCAATTCTTCCGGGCTTTTTCCATCTCAGCGTCCACCTTCAACATATACCGTAACAATAGCGGCCGTCCAAACACAACCGGGAATAGACGAAGCGACCGCGCAACGCGGTGCAAAGGGTCGCTAGAACAGGCCCGAAGAACCGGGCCTTCGCATTGACTCATGTCAATTGCCGTCGGCTACTCAAGGGGCAAATGCTAATCGGCGGTCCGGCATCCAAGCCGGCTGGTCGACTTGGGGCGGTGGTTTTGCCGCCTACCGCGCCAGCGCCACGCGGCGTCCACTAACGGGCTGTTCCAGCACGTCCATCTGCACATCGTAGATCCGCGCCAGTTCTTCGGGCGTCATGACGTCGGAGGGTGTCCCCTCGGCAATGAGGCGGCCGGAATGAAGCGCCACGATGCGGTCGCAGAAACGGGCCGCCATGTTGATCTCGTGCAGCACCGCGATGATGGTGATGCCCTTGTCCCGGCAAAGATCGCGCGTCAGCGTCAGAACCTCGAGTTGATGGCCGATGTCGAGCGCGGAGATCGGCTCATCGAGCAGCAGGCACGTGGCATCCTGCGCAACGAGCATAGCGAGCCACACACGCTGGCGCTCGCCGCCCGACAGGCTGTCGACCTCGCGGTTGACGAACGGCCCGATACCGGTGACCTCGATCGCCTCTTCCACCTTTGCCTTGTCGGCTGCCCCGAAGCGTCCGAGCGTGCCGTGCCAGGGATAGCGGCCAAGCGCGACCAGTTCCCGGGCCAGCATGCCGGGCGCCGGTGGCGTGTTCTGCGGCAGATAACCGAGCCGGCGGGCGAAGGCCCGCGTTCCCCAGCCTGCAAGTGGCTGGCCCTCGAAATCGATACGCCCCGTGGTCGGCGTGAGCTGCCGCCCGATCAGCTTGAGCAACGTCGACTTGCCAGAACCGTTGTGGCCGATGAGCGCGATCGAATGCCCTGCCGGGATATCCAGCGTCAGCGGGTGCAGCAGGTTTCGCCCGTCGATGGCGTAGCTCACATCATGAAGCGACAGGACGGCCTGATCGCGGGCAATGGGCGGAGCTTCAGTCACGTGGTTCTGCATCTCTTCATTCCGGTGCAGGGTGGCTGAACCTGCTGTTTGCTCTATCGGTAGACATCATTAGCGACAAAAGGTCGAGGCATTGATCGGGCAGGCCGGGCCGCATTTCTTCAATCCATCGAGCTTGTAGCGGATGCAACAGACCTTGCGCTGGAGGCAGGCACCACCCGAGGCGTCGGGGGCCGTCTGCGTCAGCCGGACCAGTGGATGGCCCGCTGCCATCAGCGCCTCCATCTCGTCGAGGCGCGCCGCGACATCGCCCGGCATCGCGCCCCGCTGCCAGAGATCGCGAACCTGGCTGCAGGCGCGGCAGAAGGCGTAAGACGCATTGCTCCAGTGCACCCGTTCCGAGGTCGCCGTCGCCGTTGCTATTCGCGCGATCAACGGTCTCACATTGTCATCGACGATCCCATGCAGATGTGTGCCCAACGAAGCGGGAGCTGCCCGCTTCGCCACGAACCGAACGGGCGTCGCCATATCCGACAGGCCGACCTGAACTTCCGGCAACGCCAGGCAAAACCAGATGTCGTGAACGAGGCCATAGGCGATGGCGGGCCGGAGCAGTCGGCCGAAATAGCCTTGCGTCCACAGCGACGCGGCAGCCCTGCGATCGCCCGGCCCCCAACGCCGCAAAAGGCCATCCAGCGCGCGGGCAACCGGCCCCGGTTCGAGAATGCTGTCCAGGCGGACGAGATCATCGTCGTCAGCCTGAAATGCGTGGCTCAAGGCCGCGTCCGCAAAGGGAGCGGGAAGCGCCGGCAACAGGCTCGCCATCATCGTTTCCGCCCCAGAAGCCAGATGAGGTAAGGCGCACCGACGAGCGCGGCGAAGAGGCCGAGCGGCAACTCGTAGGGGAACGTCGCCGTGCGAGCGCCGAAATCGGCAAGGGCCATCAGGATCGAGCCGAGCAGGAAGGAGCCGGCCAGATGCTGCGGCGCCGTGACGAGACCGGCACGCAGGACAATGTGCGGCGCGACGAGCCCGACGAAGCTCAAGGGGCCGACAAGCAGGGATGCAGCACCCGTTGCAGCGCCCGAAAGAAGCAGGAGGAACACGCGGCTCAAGCGCACCGACAGGCCGAGCGACAGGGCGATCGACGGCCCAAACGGCAGGATCGTCAACCAGCGGCTCAGCATCAACGCGACAGCAGGGATGAGCAGAGAGAGAATGCCGAGGAAAATTGCAGCCGCCGGCGTTGCCGTGGATGCCGAACCGCCGAGCCAGGCGAGGATCTGCCACGAACGCTGGTCGCCGATCGCCAGCAGCGCAGAAAGGACGGCCGAACTGAAGGAACCGACGGCCACGCCCGCAAGCAGCAGCTTTTCCGGCGGCAGATGCCGGCGGCTGGCGAAGAGGAGCACCGCCAGCATGGCGATGAGCGCGCCGAGACCCGCGCCGATGAAGACCGAGGCGGTGCCGCCGTCCGGCACGACGGTCAGCGCTGCGGCAAAACCGAGACCGGCACCGCCGCTGACGCCGACGACCTCGGGGCTTGCCATGGCGTTACCCGTCATGCGCTGCAGGATCGCGCCAGTCACGGCCAGCAGGCCGCCTGCTGAGGCGGACGCCAGCAGCCGTGGCCACCGGAGCGGTGCAAGGTCGAGCGTTTCGGCCCAGCTCAGTACCTTCCAGCCCTGCCCGGAGGGCCCTACGAAAAAGGCGATCGCGACGATGACGGGCACCAGGGCAAGAAACACAGCAAATGCCGGCATCAATCTCGCGCGACGAATGCTCTCCCGCGCCTCATGCGGCACTTCCATGCTGCGCACCTTGGGCAGAAGCCAGAGAAGCAAGGGGCCGCCAACGAGTGCGGTGACCGCACCGGTTGGAAAGTTTTCGCTCGAGGTGCGAGCAAGGGTCTGCACGATGCCGTCGCAGAGCCAGAGGAACAAGGCACCCGCAAGCGGCGACAGCGCGACAATCGCCGCCGGCCGGCGGGCTCCGCAGGCGCGCACGAAGGCCGGGGCGGCAAGGCCGACGAAGCTGACGAGCCCTACCGCAGCAGCGACGAAGCCGGCCAGAGCTGTCGCGATTGCGGCAATTGCAAAGCGAATGCCGCCGAGATTGACCCCCAGGCTGCGCGCACTGGTATCGCCGAGACCGAGGACCAGCAGCGGGCGGATCAGCAGGCTGGCGAGCACGCCGAGAAGGACGAACTCCAGCGCGAGCCCCTGGAACACGGACCAGTCCTGCTGGCTGAGAGACCCGCCGTTCCAGGTCACCAGCGACATGAGATATTCGCCGCGCGAAAGCGTCATGGCCGCCGATAGGGCGGCTGCCGTCACGCCCACGAGCAGACCGGAGACCACCATCGTGATCGGTTCGAAAGCCCGCCGCCAGCCGAGCGCGAAGACGACCGCTGCCGCCGCCGCGGCACCGGCGAGCGCAACGGCAGTTCGATGGCCATCGACGATTTCAGGGGCGTAGAGCGTTGCTGCAACGATCGCGAGCTGGGCACCCGCCGAAATCCCGAGGGTCGAGGGATCGGCGAGCGGGTTACGCAGCAATTGCTGGAGAAGCGCGCCCGAGAGGCCGAGCGCTGCGCCCGCTGTAAGCGCGACCGCCGCCCTTGGGAACAGGCTATAGGCCAGAATGATCTTGTCGAGACTGAGTGCCGCGGGAGGCGCAAGCAGATCGCTCCACTGTGAAAACGGCACCTGGCTCGATGCGGACAGCGCGAAGAGGATGAGGCCGACCAGCAGGCTAGCCGACAGGAAAGACCATGCCCGCATCGTCATCCGCGCGGATCCCCCGCCTGCATCGCCTCGGCGAAAAGGCGCGCAAACCGCAGGCCCGCTGTGACGCCGCCATAGGGGTTTACGTTGGCGATCTGGATGATGCGTCCCTGGCGGACGGGTTCCAACGCGTTCCAGATGATGCTGTTTCGAAGGCCGCTTCGTGCCTCGACCGGGATGTCCGAGACGATGACGATGCGCGCATCGGGGTCGGCCGCCAGGTTTTCGATCGGCACGGGCGCTGCGAAAGTAAAGCGCGAACGATCCGTCCAGGCA
>NZ_JAEPRP010000051.1:0-11419 GCF_016652895.1 Ensifer sp. SSB1 | reverse complement strand
CATTCGGCAGACCCAGCCGGGCAAGCAAGTCGCCGAACATGCTGTCGAAACCAAAGACGCGCACGTGCCGTGCATCGCCGATGTTGACGATATAGGTGGATCTGCCCGCGAAGGGAGCGAGCGCCTGCCTGTGACCTTCGATTTCGCCGGCTATTTCCTTCAGCAACGCCGCTGCCTTATCCGAACGTTCGAGCCGGTCGCCGAGCGCCTTGACCGCCGCCAGCGCCTTCTCAAAGGGCGGCTCGCCGCGAACGTAGAACGGCAGTGAGAAGAGCGGCGCGATCCGGCCGAGTGCTGCCTCATGGCGCACATAGAACGGCGAAATCAGGATCAGGTCGGGTCTGAGCAGGTGAATCAGCTCGAAATTGGGCGAGCCGCGCAATCCGAGATCGACGACATCGTTCGGCAACGCCGGCTCTACCGCATCGCTTCGGAACTGGATGAGTTCCGTCGCGGCAACCGGCGTGAGGCCGAGCGCGCACAGCGTCTCCAGCATCGCCCAGTCGATCGCGGCGATGCGCAAAGGCACGTCGGCCCGGCCATCCGGCGCGGCAAGCAACAGCGCCGCGCCGAGAAGCAGTTCCCGGCGGCTGACGAAAGGACCCAATGCCCGCTCTCTCAATTCGCTACCAGCTATAGGTCAGCTTCCCCATGAATGTGCGGCCGTCGCCGTAGTAGCAGCCGAAGGAGCTGCAGCTTGCGACATAGTCCTTGTCGAACAGATTTTGAACGTTGAGCGAGGCCTTGTAACCATTCTTCTGATAGGAGAGCGCGAAATCGGCGAGCACCACCGAATCCAGGTTGAAGGTGTTGGCGCTGTTGCCATAGCGCTGGCCGACGAAGCGAACGCCCGCCCCGACGCCGAGACCTTCAAGCGCCGTGTCCTCCTGGAAGGTGTAGTTCGCCCAGAGGCTCGCCATATGCTCCGGCACGTTTTCGACGCGGTTGCCGTCGTCAGCGCCGGCCGCAATCCGGGCGTCCGTGTAGGTATAGGCGGCGCGCAGGTCGAGCCCTCGCGTTATGCTGGCGACGCCCTCGAGCTCCAGGCCACGGACATTGACCTCGCCGATCTGCGACGAGATGCCGGCGATGGTGCGCAGCACGTTCTTCTGCTTGAGGTCGTAGACGGCTGCCGTGAAAAAACCGTTCCAGTCAGCCGGCTCGTATTTCACACCGAGCTCCACCTGCTCGCCCGATGTCGGCTCGAAGGGCGAGCCATCCGGCCCGGCCCAAGCGTCGCCCGCCAGCCGCCGAGTGCCAATTCGTCCTGCGCATAGACGCCAAGCTGCGAAAGCGCGCTGTCGACCGTCGTATCGAGCGTCGGCGCGATCAGCCGGATCGGCCCGCCATAGCTTGGCGAGCGCACGTCGATCGGCGTCGCCTGGAAGAAGCGGGTCCGCACATTGTTGTCGAAGTGGCGATAGTCGAGGCCGACAAGCAGCGTATGGTCGGCGTCGCCGGTCGAGAATTCGCCCTGCAGATTGTTGTCGACGTTGACTGTGTTGAGCGCTTCGTCCTGGAAGGTCGCGTTTCGCCGCAGCGTGCGGCCGTCAGCCGCAAGACCAAGCGTCGACATGCCGAGCGACTGGTAGTCCAAATCGAAATCGGAGTAGCGGAAATTCTGCCGGAAGATCCAGCTCTCGCTCAGGCGATGTTCGAGCTCGTATCCGAGATTGGTGAGCGTGCGGCTGGAGCGGTCGAAGGTTTCGTCACCGACATAGAAGTCGCGCGGCAGGCGAAAGTCGGTCGCGTTCAGCGTGTATTGCGGCGGCAGGCCCGAGGGCGTGCCGGGATTGTCGTGCTGGACGCTCGCAAGGATCGTCAGCTTGGTATCCTCGTCCGGCTGCCATGTCAGCGCCGGTGCGATGAAATAGCGGTCGTTGTCCAGTTCATCGACCTGGGCAGCGGCATTCTTGCCAAGACCGGTCAGCCGGTATGCGAAATCCGAATCCTCACCCAGCGTGCCGCCGAAATCAAAGAAGCCACCAAAAGTCTCGAAGCTTCCACCCTGCACGCCGACTTCGCCGAAATTCTCAAAGACCGGCTTCTTGCTGATCATGTTGATGATGCCGCCCGGATTGCCTTGACCGTACATGACCGAGGCGGGCCCGCGCAGGACGTCGATGTTTTCGAGCCCGTATATTTCGACGGCCGGTGCGCCGGCGGTGCGCATCATCCTCAGACCGTTCAGGAACTGGGCCTGCCGGCCATCGAAACCGCGTATGATCGGCGTATCGAAGCGCGGATCCGTACCGAAGGGCTGCGCCAGCACGCCGGGCGTGTAATTCAGCGCCTGCCCTACCGTCTGCGCACCCTGCGCCTCGATCTGGTCATGCGTGATGACGGACACGGATTGCTGCGTCTCGAGCAGGGGTGTGCCGGTCTTCGAAGCGGTGCGGCTCGACTTCGCCACATAGCCCTCGACGGGACCGCCGGCGTCCCTGTCGCCCTTCGCGACGATCGCCTCGAGCCTGGTCTCGTCTTGCTGCTGCGCCATCGCCGACTGTCCGGCGTATCCTACCAAAGCGACGGACGTAAGCAGCAACCAGTGAATGCGTGACATGTGACGACGAAAGCCTCTGCGCACCGCGTACCGCGCGCTCAATCTGGAGTAAATTTGTCATCTTTCTATATGCAAATTTTCCGCCATTCCAATAAGTCGGCACAGGTTTTTTCAGAACTAATGATTATGATATCAACAGGCAGCATCGCTTTCAGTTATTACACCAAGAGGCCTCATGTCGGCTCCGAAGTCACCGCGCGCCGCAACCTTCGAGCTTCGGCACCTGCGCTATTTTATCGCCCTGGTGGAGGAGAAAAATTTCGAGCGCGCCGCCGCCCGGCTCGGGATTGCCCAACCCGGCCTCAGCCAGCAGATCCTCAATCTGGAAAGCCTGGTCGGCATCCCGCTGCTGAATAGGGCGAAGCGTTCGGTACAACTGACGCTCTCTGGCCAATTGCTGTTTGACGAAGCCCGAAAGATCGTCGCGCAGGCCGACCTCGCCTTGTCGGAACTGCAACGGGTCGGACGCGGTCAGACGGGCAGGGTATCGATCGGCTATGTCGCCTCGGCCGCCTATTCCGGCGTGCTGACGGCATCACTCACCTCTTTCCGTCACGAGTTTCCCGACATCGAACTTCAGCTTGTCGAGATCGAAATGCGCCAGCAGCTCACGATGATCGCGGAAGGCGATCTCGACTTCGGCTACATTCGCCCACCGGCGCCAATCCCGGCCGGCCTGACGACGACCACGGTTCTGCGCGAGCCACTGGTGGTGGCGCTGCCGACGGCCCATCCGCTGGCCGCCCAGCATGCCATCGAGCTCGCGGCCCTCTCCGACCACACCTTCATAACCCCGCGCCAACCTGCCGATGTCGGCTTCCACTTAAGCACGCTCGACGCCTGCAAGGACGCCGGCCTTACCCCGAAGATCAGCGCGACGGGCCGGGATTTCACCACCATCATGAGCATGGTCGCCGTCGGGCTGGGCATCGCGCTCGTGCCGCAATCGCTGCAATGCCTGCAGCTTCCGGGCGTGCGCTATGTTTCATTGGCGCGAAACCGCGTCACGTCGGATCTCGCGGTCGCCTATCGCAAGGTCGAAGGCTCGGCAGCCGTGCGCGCGTTCGTCGCCCATCACCGAGCACACCATGGACGAACTGCCTAGCGCTTCACGCCGGCCTTTGCCGTTGCGGCTTGCGCTCAAGGGTGCTGCGGATGGCGCGGATCGTCGTGCGGCTTCAGGAGAAACCGACGCGCGACGTCGAGATAGCCGCGATAGACGAGGCCGCCATTGATCGCCAGCAGTGCACCTCTGTGCCGGCGATAGAGCGCCGGGATCTGATACCAGGGAACACCCGGTCGCTGGTGATGCAGCACATGCAGATTGTTGTAGAGAAACAGGAGGCCGAAGAGCGGTGTGCCTTCGACGATCGCCGTCCGCTCGTCGTGATGGCCGGCGTAACGGTGCTCCGCATAGGAGCGAAGCCGCGTCAACGCCGCACCGGCATAGACGAAACCGAAGAGGTAGAGCCAGAGCGGCATGCCGCAGACCGCAAGAACCCAGATGAGGACGACGGCGACGCCTGCCGCGTGCGCGAGCCAGATTCTTGCCCGCTCCCTGTCGCCCTGCACGATCTGCGCCAGTTCCTGCGCGAGGAAACTCAGGATCATGACCAGTGGTCCGAGTGTCAGCCGGCCGAGCAGGGTCGTGTTCCACTCGGCAAGCTTTCGTCCCACCTTGCCCATGCCTTCCCAGGCGGCTCGGGTAAAATAGGAGGACTCCGGATCCTCGATCGGATCCGTCAGATGTTCGTCGCGATGGTGGACGAGGTGCCCTTCCCGATAGATCGCGTAGGGCAGCCAGAGGCAGAGCGGCGGCGATCCGATCGCATCGTTGATGCGTTGGTCGCGCGTCGGATGACCGTGAATGACCTCATGCTGTAGCGACCCGTGCCAGGCAATCAACCAACCGCCCAAGCCGATCACCACCGCGACGGGAAGCGACTTCCAGAACCAGGTCAGGGCGAAAAAACCACCATAGATGGCCACGGCCAGCGCGACGGTCTGCCATTCGATGCGCGCGATTAGAGATAGGCTCGATTGCGGGGGCAGCGCGTCAGTCGACATGGGGTCTCCGGCTAGAAAAAGCGATAGATTTCAATCGCCAATATAAAAAACCGACCAAGGGGAAGGCGCCGCATGGCTTTGCGGCAAAGACACGCAAACGGGAATAGTGGTCGTGCGAAACGCCAGGCCTGTAAAATATTTATTCTATGTAATTTATATTCTATAAAGCTGCCGTGCGCCTGATGTTCGCGACGGCCATCGAGAAGCGTCGCCGCCGAACCGTCAGGCGATCGTCGGATATCCCTGATCGGCGGCATCGCGATCGAAAGCCGCCAGAGCCTCGTAGTCGCTATCGGATAGCAGGCTGATGCCGCGCAGCGAAAGCGTGTCGCAGATCTCGAAAAGCGCCGGGTCGGCAATGGTTTCCGCAAGCACGCGGCGCAACAACACCAGGTCCTTCGCCGGTGTCGATGCTGCGGTGATGAACGGCAAGCCCGGACCTTTTTTTGTCTCTGCCAGGATGCGCACGCCGGCGACGCGATCGGGGTCGAAGCGCAAGGTGTTGCCGAAGGTCACGCAGTCGATCGCCGCGATATCGGCGGCACCGCTGGACACGGCGTCAATGCTCGCCACATGACCGCCGGTCTGCAGCACCGTCGAGAAGAACCGTCCGTCGATCGCATGGGGCGCCACGAAGGCGCGAAACAGGTTGTAACCGGAATTGCTGCCGGGATCGTTGATCGCCGCCTGCGCACCGCGCAGATCCTCGATCGAACGCGCCGAGGATGCGGCGTTGACGATGATGAAACTGCATTTGAGCGCTCCGTCGCAGCCAGGCAGTCCGTAGACCGGCGTCGCCACCAGCTGCACCTGGCCGCGCAGGCGCTGGACATAGGGATAGCCGCAGGTCTGCGCGAACAGGAGATCTGGGCGAAGCCAGGGCTCGTCGTAGCGCATGTCCTCCTTCAAGGCCGCAGGCGCATCGAGCCCAACGGCACAGAGGCGATCCGCCAGCGCCTCCCAGAACATCCGCGTCGCGTCCTTCAGCGGCGCCGGGCTGACATACATGGCAAGGCTTGCGATGGGCATGGGCGACCTCGGAGCGACCGGGTGAAGGCGATCGAAAACCTATGCATTGCATAGACTTAATTCGCAATCGAATTCTGCGCGACCGCAATGGCCGCTCCTGAGGATAGGGACTACTGCACGCGCTTCAGGATCTCACCCGCGACCTTCGCAGCGCTCGCCGGATTCTGGCCGGTGATCAGCTCGCGATCAACGATCATGTTCGACTGGAAGGGCGTATCACCGTTGGCGATCATGCCGCCCGCCAGTGCCAGGGCATCCTGGGGATAGAACTTCATCTCCCCGCCCTTCAGCAGCGGCTTGGCCATCTCTTCCTCGCCATTGCTGAAGACGGTCATGCGATAGCCGGCATAAATCCAGCCGGTATCGGCGACAGTCTGGCGACCCGCCGCCAATTCTCCGGTAAACTCGGCCGACTCGGAAAGTGTCGACAGAAGCGCGATCGGCCCGTGGCACATCAAGGCGGTCGTCTTACCGCCCATGTGAAACTGCCGAAGCAGCTGGCCGAGATTTGCGTCGACGAGCAGATCCTGCATCGGCGCATGGCCTCCGGGAACGTAGACCGCATCAAAGTGGTCGTAGCCGATCTGCGCCACCCGCGACAGGCTGACAACCGAGGTCTCCGTCGGCGAGGTGATCTTCAGCTTGCCGAGCAGTGCTTCGCTTTCCCGCATCGCCGCTTCATCGCCACCGAAATACATCTTGTCGATCGAAGTACGATCGACGCTCGGCGCCATGCCCTTTGGTGTCGCGAAGGTTACCTCATGGCCAGCGTCCAGGAACGCCTTTACCGGCTGCATCAATTCGTTGAGGTAAAAGCCGGTCTCGAAGACCTTGCCGTCCTTGAGGTCCAGCCTGTTTTCATCTGAAAGCACGACCAGGATATTTCCGGCATCCGCGTGCGTGGCGCTAAGCACGATTGCCGTCGTGGCCGCCAACTTCATCAGCATTTTCATCTTCATGTCTCCGAATGGGCCTCCCGCAATGGGCTCTTCAGGCGGCGAGGACGTCGCGCAGCGCCTCGCCGACGCCTGTGGCGGACTGCGGATTCTGGCCTGTGATCAATTGGCCGTCGACGACGACCTTCGATGTCCAGTCCGGCGCCGGATGATGCCGCGCGCCACGCTCGACGAGAGTGCTCGCGAGCAGGAAGGGCACCGTCTTGTCGAGGCCGACGGCACGCTCTTCGGAATCAGTGAAGGCGCTGACATCGCGGCCGGCGACGAGATAGCGACCGTCGGACAGCTCGACGTTTACGAGCGCCGCCGGGCCATGACACACCGCCGCAACCACACCGCCAGCCTCGAAGATCGAACGCGTCACCCGGTCGACGGCACCGCTTTGCGGCAAATCCCACATGGCGCCGTGACCGCCGGCAAAGAAAACCGCAGCGTAGCGCGAGGGATCGACATCATCGAGCCTGACGGTGGTGCGGATCGCCGCTCGAAACGCAACGTCGTTCCAGTACTGCGCATTGATCTTGTCTTCGAGATCGAGGCCGTCAAGCGGCGGTTCGCCGCCTTTGATCGACGCGAATTCGACCGAGATCCCGGCGGCTTCGAGCACGGCCAGCGGATGCGTGACCTCGCCGAGATAGAAGCCGGTCGGCTGGCCACCGTCACCCTTGGAGCCGTGGCTGGTGAGAACGAAAAGCACTGGCTTTCCGGCGGTCGAGGCTGTCTCCGTCATCGTCATTTCCTTTTTTGGGAATGGCCCGGCGTCGCGGGCGTTGCTGATGCAGCCTATTTATTATCTCCACATTCGGCGATAAATTCACTTGCATGGAAATGATTTGGTCCTGAAAGGCAACAATGCGCCGATTCGATCACCTCGCCGACGTCGAGGCCTTCATCACCGTCATCGACAAGGGATCAATGACGGCCGGCGCCGTGGCGCTGGCCACCACGCCATCAGTCCTGAGCCGGGCGATCACCCGCCTGGAAACGAAGCTCGGCACGCAGTTGTTGCGGCGAACGACGCGGCGCATCAGCCTTACGGAGGCGGGGCGAACCTATCTGGAACAGGTCCGCACGGCGTTCGAAACCATCGACCAGGCCGAGCGCGCCGTTCAGGGCGAAGGCGTTGTGGCCGGCCGGGTCCGCCTCAGCGTTTCCACCACCTACGGTCATTTTTGCCTGCCGGAGAAGCTGACCCGCTTTGCGCTGAAGTATCCGTCGGTTGCCGTTGAAGTGTCGATTGCCAACCGCAATGTCGACCTTGTCGCCGAGGGCTATGATCTCGCAATCCGCCTCGGTCAGCTTCCCGACAGCGGGATGATTGGGAGAAAGCTCGGGGACGAGCCGCTAAGGCTTGTGGCCTCTCCCGGTTACCTCGCCCGGTGCGGCATGCCGCAGTCGATCGACGATCTCACGAAACATGCCTGCCTGCCCTTCATCATGCCCAGCACGGGCCGTCCGGCGCCCTGGTTGTTGCGGGTCGACGGCTCGGATATCGAGTGGACGCCCCATGGCCCCGTTCATGTTCAAGACGATGTTCTCGGTACCGTGTCCCTGGCGGAGGCCGGTCTTGGCGTTTGCCAGACCTATGACTTCGTCGTGCGGGATCGCCTGGCGCAGGGAGGCCTGGTCGAACTCCTTCCGGAACTGGGCGGTCGGTCGCGTCCCTTCTCGCTCATCTACCCGCCGCATCGCAACCTGTCTGCCGCGACGCGCGCCTTGATCGATTGCCTTTTGGAATAGGCTGTCGGGCAAGGGCTGCGGCAGGACATGCGGCAACCCTCGCACGAGCCTCAGCCGTGCCAGTGCGAGCAGCGGATGACGTTGCAGAAATTGCCGCGATGGAAGTGGGGCTCCTTGTCAGCAATGACATCGGCCTTGACGTTGCCGAAGGTGGTGTCGGGCTTGTGCTTGATGCCGTCGTAGAAGGCCTGAATGATATCTTCCTTGAAATTGGGCGTGCGCGGGAATGCGCCGACCACGGCTTCGCGCTCGGCGTCGGAATATTGCTGGTAGGTGAGGCCGAGTACATCCATCTCGACGCCGGCGGTCACGAGTGCCACGACCGGATGCATATGTTCGGGCACGCCCGGCGTCGTGTGGAGCGCTATCGCCGTCCAGACCGTGTAGGCATCCGCTTCCGAAATGCCATGGCCACGCAGAAAGTCGCGCGCGGCATGGGCGCCGTCGACTTCGAAGCGTTCATGCTTGCTGCTGTGGCTCGGCATCAGGCCGATGTCATGGAACATCGCCCCGGCATAAAGCAGTTCGCGGTCGAAGGTCAGCCCGCGGTGAATGCCGGCGAGCGCGCCGAAATGGTAGACGCGGCTCGAATGGTTGAAGAGCAGTTCGGTTTCCGTGTCGCGGATATACTCCGTGATGGCCCTCGCAAGCCCGCCATCGGGGATGGCTGCCTCTTTGACGATGAGCGACATGTGCTTTCTCCTTGCGCTTTTAGCTCGCCAGAAGGATAGAAATCACCCAATCTGTCTGCAATTGAAGTGACACGTCAAATACAGCCATTTTCAGATCAAGGCGGACGTGGATGGAGAAGATGGCGAGAACGGTCGTGATGGTGGCGTTGCCCGGCGTGCAGCTCCTCGACGTCTCGGGTCCGTTGGATGTCTTTGCGGAAGCGAATGCGCAGGTCGGGCGCGAGACCTACCGCCTCCTTGTCGCCGCGGCAGAGCCCGGGCCAATTCGCAGTTCGTCCGGCGTCCGGTTGATGGCGGACCGGATCATCGGCGGCGATTTCGACGATGTGATAGACACCCTGCTTGTCGCCGGATGTCCGAATGCGGCGGAGGTGCCCGCGGATGGCGTGGTTCTGGATTGGCTGCGGCAGCGGGCGCCAATTGTCCGGCGCTACGGATCGGTCTGCAGCGGCGCCTTCTTCCTTGCCGCGGCGGGGCTGCTTGCCGGGAGGCGCGTGACGACGCATTGGGCGGTGGCCGAAGCGCTCGCGCGGCGGTTCCCCGAGGTGACCGTCGAGGAGGATTCAATCCATGTGAGCGACGGGCCGGTGCGCACGGCTGCCGGGGTGACGGCCGGGCTCGACCTGGCGCTGGCGCTGGTCGAGGAGGATCTTGGGCATGAGGTCGCCAAACGGGTGGCGAGCCAGCTCGTGATGTTCTTCAAGCGGCCCGGAGGGCAGCTGCAGTTCAGCCGCAAGGGGGAAGCGGCACCGGCCGGGCGCTCGGCGCTTCAGGAACTACAGCGCTGGATCGCCGTCAATCCCGCAGAGAATCACAGCGTTGCCAGCCTCGCCAAGCGGATGGATCTCAGCCCGCGCCATTTCTCCCGGCTTTTCCGCAGCGAGGTCGGCATCACGCCGGCAAACTGGGTTGAGGAGGCGCGGGTCCATGCGGCCCGTCGCCTTCTCGAACGGGGCCATGACGCGCCCAAGCAGGTCGCGGCCCAGTGCGGCTTTGCCGATGCCGATACGCTGCGTCGGGCCTTCACCCGCCATGTCGGCGTAACGCCGGCCGAGTACCGAAAGCGCTTCGCCAGCCCGGCGCTTCTCGCCGGGTAAATTGGCGGGTCGCATCACCCTATTCGGCCGCCTGAACCCTGCCTTGCGGCTTGCTCAAATAGGGCAGCACGAAGAGATAGAGGCCGGTCGGCAAAAGCACGAACAGCGGCGGCAGGGGCAGGTAGTAGACCCATTCGGGAAGCGTCGCCAGGGGCATGCCGATAAAGATCCCGGCAACGGCCAAGGAGAATAGCAGGGACGTCCAGCGATGGATTATCCGGATCAGAGAAGTCATTCTGGCACCTTGAATTCGGGCGTTGGATCGAGCGATGGAGCGATCAGTCGAGCTTTGCGACGACCTCTTCCAACTGCGTGAAAAAGCGCTGCCAACCGACGGTTGCGCCCTGGAAGTAGGACTTCTGGTCTGCGCGGAAGCCGCGCTGTTCCATGCGCAGGCTCGTGCCGCCATTGGCGGGAGCAAGCGTCCAGGTGACAACGCTGGTGAGGTCCTTGGTGTCCCAGCGATAGGTAAGCGAGCGGTTCGCCTCGATCGTCTGAACCTCGCAGTCGACCTGTCCCCAATCGGCTGACAGGGTAAAGCGGCGGCCGACTTCGGGAATGAAATCGTTGCGCATCAGCCATTCGGCGATCAGATGCGGTTGCGTCAGGGCACGCCAGATCTTCTCGGGCGGATGCGGGAAGTCACGTTCGACCACGACAGAGCGTGTAGTTTCCGTTGTTTCGATCATTGGTCCATTCTCTTCAGCAAATCATCGAGATCATCGAAGCGGTCCTGCCAGAAGCCGGCCATCTCCGTCGTCCAGTCAACCAGGGTCGCAAGCGCCTCGCGCTTCGCGCTGTAATAAGTGTAGCGGCCCTCATGCCTGTCGTGCACGAGCCCTGCCGCCTTCAGGATTTTCAGATGCTTGGACACGACCGGCTGCGAAACGCCGGCATCGGCCAGCAATCCGACGACGGTCGTATCCCCTTGGCGGCAGAGGTGCTCGAAGAGCCCACGACGGGTGGGATCGGCGAGCGCCCGAAAAACCGCATCCTGCAACTGCGACATATCTCATACCCAATTGGCTATATGATGACGTATAGCCAATTGGGTATGCGTTTGTCAAACGCGTAATGATTGCGGCCCGCGCACAGATCATTTCCTGCCGGCGCGGCTTCAACTGCCGCGAAAGATCAGCCTAGTGGGAGGATATGTCGATCGCTTCGCCGATCGCGTAGAAGTGTCCGCCCGCGACATAATGCAGGCTGCGCAGGGCCGGGTCGGCGGTCTCGAACATCCAGTGCCCGTCACGAAACACGCGATCGTCCGCCCAG
>NZ_JAEPRP010000047.1:29064-41667 GCF_016652895.1 Ensifer sp. SSB1 | reverse complement strand
TTGTCGGTGGCATCGTAGATGCCTTCGGTGCCGACGGCGATGTGCTGGATGCCTTCGCCCTTGTACTTGCGAAGATATTCCTCGATCTGGCTCGTGTCGTCCTTGGATTCGTTCAAGGGGATACGGATCTTGCCGCAGGGCGAGGTGATCGCACGGCTGACGAGGCCGGTGATGCGACCGTCGATGTCGAAGAAGTGGATCTGGGTGAAGTTGAACAGTTCGCGGTAGAAGGCCCACCACTTGTCCATATTGCCGCGATAGACGTTATGGGTCAGGTGGTCGAGATAATAGAAGCCGACGCCCTCGGGCTTCGGGTTGCGCTCGCCGGTCCACTCGAATTCGGCCTCATAGGCCGAGCCTTTGGCGCCGTACGTCTCGACGAAATAGAGCAGCGAACCGCCGATGCCGACGATCGCCGGTACGCCGAGACACTTGTCCGTGCCTTCGTAGGGGATCGCGCCCTTCGAGACCGCATGGTCGAAGGCGTGCTTGGCATCGACGACGCGCCAGGCCATCGACGGGGCGCAGGGGCCGTGCTCGTCGACGAAGCGCATGGCATGCGAGCCGGGCTCGGCGTTCAGGATGTAGTTGATGTCGCCCTGGCGCCAGACCGTGATGTTCTTGGTCTTGTGCTTGGCGACCGGGCTGTAGCCCATGCGGGTAAAGAGCTCGGCAAGCTTCTCCGGTTCCGGATGGGCGAATTCGACGAATTCGAATCCGTCGGTGCCGGCGGGGTTATCGGCGGTAATCGTTGCCGGCGGGGCATCATGCGGGAAGGGGCCCATCGGAAGTCTCCTCTTATTCTTCCAAACTTTGCCGGAGTATGACGCAATTTCCATGCACAATGCTTGTATTCTTGCGCGGTTTAGACAGAATGGCGCACGAAACATGCAATATTGCGTATTAGGATGCACGAATGGAGCAGCTTGACGGGTTCGATCTCAAGATCCTCAGCGAATTGCAGCGCGACGGGCATCTGACCAACAACGAACTGTCCGAACGCATCGCGCTTTCGCCATCACAATGCTCGCGGCGGCGCACCCGGCTCGAAGCGGAAGGCTATATCACCGGCTATCAGGCGCAGATCGACAGGCAGAAACTCGGCCTCGATCTGATGGTGGTGATCTCGGTGACGCTCGCCACCCACAATCGCGACAATGCCAAGCGGTTCGGCAAGCTGGTCTCCAGTCTGCCGGAGGTGCTGGAGGCCTATGCGCTGACGGGCGAGATGGACTACCACCTGCGCGTGGTGACGCCTGACCTCGCGGGGCTGTCGCGCTTCGTCAACGACGTGCTTTTGCCGCATGACAGCGTGCAGCATGTGAAGACGTCCATTGTGCTCGAAACCCTCAAGAGTTTCGAGGGCGTGCCGATCCCGGAGCGGATGAAGGGCTGAAGCGTGAATCGTCGGCCACAGAGTTGCTCCCAGCCCTACCCATGGCCGCTTCGACCGCTTCCAGACCAGTGGCGAGCGCCCGCATGCCGGCTGGGCCGATCAGCGTATCCAGCTCGGCCTGATAGCGGGCGGCAAGCTCCGTCAGCTCGCCATAGGCCCGGATGCCTGTCTTCGTCAGTTCCAGATGCTCGATGCGGCGGTCGCCCTCGTCTTCACGGCGAGTGAGCCAGCGGCGCTTTTCGAGCGCGGCGACGGCGCGGCTGACCTTGGTCTTGTGCATGGCCGAGTGGCCCCCGACTTCGGTTGCCGTCATCGGACGGCCAGTGCTGCCGAGGGCCGCGAGCGTGCGCCATTCCGGGCGGGTGAGCTGGTAGCGCGCCTTGTATTGGGCGGCAAAGCGCAATGCGACAAATTCCGCCGCGCGGTTCAGGCGATAGGGCAGGAAGGCATTGAGCTCGAAGCCATCGGCGGCCATTTTGGCGTCCTTGATAGTTACAAAATCGATAGTTACGATTGCAACTAATATGCCGAACGCGGCAATTTCGTCCACCTGGGAAAAGGTCGTCGCTGCGGTATTTGGGATTGCGCCGGACCTTTCGCAGGTCGCTTCGAGAACCCGAAGTGAGGCGCCATGAGGAGGAGGATCGACGATGCTGGACAAGGCAGGAAAACAGGCCGAGGCGCAGGTGAGGGCTGAGGAGGCGCTCAACTACATGCCCGGCTTCGGCAACGATTTTGAGACCGAAAGCCTTCCGGGTGCCCTGCCGCAGGGGCAGAACAGCCCGCAGAAATGCGCCTACGGGCTCTATGCCGAGCAGCTTTCCGGATCGCCCTTCACTGCCCCGCGCGGCACGAACGAGCGGTCCTGGCTCTACCGCATCCGCCCGAGCGTCCGTCACACCGGTCGCTTCAGCAAGATCGACTACCCGCACTGGAAGACGGCGCCGCATGTGGCCGAGCATTCGCTGGCGCTCGGCCAGTTGCGCTGGAACCCGCTGCCGGTGCCGGCGGAGAAACTGAATTTCCTTCAGGGCATCCGCACGATGACGACGGCGGGCGACGCGCCGACGCAGACCGGCATGGCGGCACATGCCTATGCCTTCAACGCCGACATGGTGGACGACTACTTCTTCAATGCGGACGGCGAGCTCTTGATCGTTCCGGAAACGGGCGCGATCCAGGTCTTCACCGAACTCGGCAAGATGAATGTGGAGCCCTCGGAGATCTGCATCGTGCCGCGCGGCACCATGTTCAAGGTGACACGGCGTGGTGAGGAGAAGGTCTGGCGCGGATACATCTGCGAAAATTACGGCGCCAAGTTTACGATGCCGGATCGCGGCCCGATCGGCGCCAACTGCCTTGCAAACCCGCGCGATTTCAAGACGCCGGTCGCCGCCTTCGAGGAGAAGGAAACGCCCTGCCGCGTGCATGTGAAATGGTGCGGCGGCTTCCACGTGACCGAGATCGGTCACTCGCCGCTCGACGTCGTCGCCTGGCATGGCAACTACGCGCCCTATAAATATGACCTCAAGACCTATTCGCCGGTCGGCGCCATTCTCTTCGACCATCCGGATCCGTCGATTTTCACGGTGCTGACGGCACCCTCTGGCGAGGAGGGCACGGCGAACATCGATTTCGTGATCTTCCCGCCGCGCTGGATGGTGGCGGAACACACCTTCCGGCCGCCCTGGTATCACCGCAACATCATGAGCGAATTCATGGGGCTGGTCTATGGCCGCTATGATGCCAAGGAGGAAGGCTTCGTGCCTGGCGGCATGAGCCTGCACAACATGATGCTGGCGCACGGGCCGGATGCATCAGGGTACGACAAGGCAACGAATAGCGAGTTGAAACCGGTGAAGCTCGACCATACGATGGCCTTCATGTTCGAGACCCGCTTCCCGCAGCAGCTGACCCGCTTCGCCGCCGAACTGGAGACGTTGCAGGACAACTACATTGACTGCTGGAGCGATCTCAAGAAGCGGTTCAACGGGACGCCGGAAGGCGATTGGTCTTGAGTTCACGCCTGGTTTTGCTCGGCAGCAAGGGTGGTCCGGCGATCCGGCCGGGCGGCCCGTGGCCGACATCGTCTCTGCTTCAAATCGGCGGCCGGACTGTTGTCGTCGATTGCGGTCTCGGCGTCACCCGCGGGCTGACCAATGCCAGTGTCGCGCTGAAGACGCTGGACCTGATCGTCATTACCCATCTGCATTCGGACCATGTGCTCGAGCTTGGGCCGCTCATTCACACGGCTTGGACCGCGGGGCTATCGCAGCCGGTGCGTGTCTTCGGCCCCGCCGGCACCCGCGCCTACTGGCAGGGCTTCCTGCAATCGATGGCCTTCGATATCGACATCCGCATCGTCGATGAGGGCCGGCCGGATCTGCGCGCGTTGGTCGAGGTCATAGAGTTCTCCGAAGGCGAAATCTTGTCGGAGAGTGGCCTGACGCTCTCGGCGCTGCGCGTCGACCATCCGCCGGTTACCGATTGTTTTGCGCTTCGGTTCGACCATGCGGAAGGTTCTGTCGTGTTCTCGTCCGATACCGCCTATTTCCCGCCGCTTGCCGATTTCGCCAAAGGGGCCGACATTCTCGTGCATGAGGCGATGCTTGCCGAAGGCGTCGACCGGCTGGTGGCGCGCACCGGCAATGGCGCACGGTTGAAGGAGCATCTGCTGGCGAGCCACAGCTTTGCCGGAGAAGCGGCCGCGATCGCAACGGCCGCGGGCGTCGGCCGGCTGGTGCTGCACCATCTGATCCCTGCCGACGATCCCGAGATTTCGGAAACGGACTGGATCGCGGCGACCCGCAAAAACTGGGCGGGCGCCTTGACGATCGCCGCCGACGGCCTTGTTGTGAAGATTGCGGACGATTCGTCCGTCTAAGCGCGGTTTCGTCCGAAACTGCGTGAACAATGAAAAGATTGAGAGGGAGGACTGCATGAAACTGGCGACACTCAAAGACAGTACGCGCGACGGAAAGCTCGTGGTCGTCTCTCGCGATCTTACCCGCTGCTCGGAAGTGGGGCACATCGCCCGCTCGCTGCAGGCAGCGCTCGACGATTGGGCGCATGCCGGTCCGCGGCTTGCGCGCGTGGCGGAGGGAATCGAGACCGGCTCGCAGCCGACGATCCGCTTTCACGAGCACGACGCCCTGTCGCCATTGCCACGCGCTTACCAATGGGCCGACGGTTCGGCCTACGTCAATCACGTCGAGCTGGTGCGCAAGGCCCGCAATGCCGAGATGCCTTCGAGCTTCTGGACCGATCCGCTGATGTACCAGGGCGGCTCCGACAGCTTCATCGCACCGCGCGATCCGATCCCGCTTGCCGACGAAAGCTGGGGCGTCGACATGGAGGGCGAGGTTGCCGTCATCGTCGACGATGTGCCGATGGCTGCAACGATCGAAGAGGCGCGGGCGGCAATTCGTTTCATCATGCTGGTCAACGACGTGTCCTTGCGCGGCCTGATCCCGGCCGAGCTCGCCAAGGGCTTCGGCTTCTTCCAGTCGAAGCCGTCGTCTGCCTTCTCGCCGGTCGCCGTTTCGCCGGATGAGCTGGGTGATGCCTGGGATGGCGGCAAGCTGCATCTGCCGCTTTGCGTCGACCTGAACGGCAAGCCCTTCGGCCGCGCCAATGCCGGCGTCGACATGACCTTCGATTTTGCGCAACTGGTTGCCCACGCGGCCAAGACCCGGCCGCTTTGCGTCGGCACGATCATCGGCTCGGGCACTGTTTCCAACAAGCTCGATGGCGGCCCGGGCAAGCCGGTTGCCGAGGGCGGTGCCGGTTACTCCTGCATCGCGGAAGTCCGGATGATCGAGACGATCGTCGGTGGCGCGCCGAAGACCCAGTTCCTCCGCGTCGGCGATGTCGTGCGCATCGAGATGAAGGACAAGGCCGGTCATTCGATCTTCGGCGCGATCGAGCAGACCGTGGAAGCCTACACCAAGGCCTGACCGCAGATAAAAAAATGGACAAAGGCATGAGCGAGACCGTCCTTTACGATTACTGGCGTTCGTCGGCGAGCTATCGGGTGCGCATCGCGCTCAACAGCCTCGGCGAAAGCTATCGTTCAGTGCCGGTCGACCTGCTTGCCAAGGCGCACAAGGCGCCGGAGCATCTGGCCCGCCACCCGCAGGGGCTCGTGCCTGCCCTCGACATCGATGGCGAGCGTTTCACGCAATCGCTCGCCATCATCGAATATCTTGCCGAGACGCGAGTGGCGTCCGGCTTCCTGCCGGTTGACGCCATCGGCCGTCAGCGGGTGCGCATGCTGTCCTATGCGGTTGCGATGGACATCCACCCGGTCTGCAATCTCGGCGTGGTTTCCTATGTCATGGCCAATGCGGAGGACGGCGAGGCGGCGCGGCGCAACTGGATGCGCAAGTTCATCGGCGAGGGGCTCGCTGCCTTCGAACGACTGCTCGATCATTCCGCGACCGGCCGTTTCTGTCATGGCGACAGCCCGACCATGGCGGATTTCTGCCTGGTGCCTCAGGTCTACAATGCCCGCCGCTGGGATGTGGATCTCAGCGCCTGCCCGCGGGTTGTGGCAATCGATCAGAATTGCGCGGAGATCGAGGCTTTCGCCCGCGCGCACCCGGACCGCACACCGCGCTAGAGCCGCGGGGCCTCCTGCCTGATCCTTTCTCCAGGCACCAGCGAGAGAACCCATATCGTGCCGCCGGCGCCGTCTGGCCAGTTCCGTCAAGCGAATGTCGCGAATGGATCGACGGCGGCGAAAAGGCCGCGCTAGTTTTTGTGTGACTGGCCGTATAAGGGGGGCCGGAAAAACCTCTGGAGCGAGAGACCTACCGATGAAAAGCTATGTGCTGAACGTCAGCTGCAAGACCACCCGTGGCATCGTCGCCGCCATCACCGGCTATCTCGCCGAAAAGGGCTGTTACATTTCAGACAGTTCGCAGTTCGATGACCTCGAAACCGGCCTGTTCTTCATGCGGCTTACCTTCATTAGCCAGGAAGGCGTGACGCTCGACGAGCTGAAGGCCGGCTTCGAACCGGTTGTCAAGCGCTTCGATATGAATGCTGAAATCCGCGACAGTGAAGAGCGCATGAAGGTGCTGCTGATGGTGTCGCGTTTCGGCCATTGCCTCAACGACCTGCTCTATCGCTGGAAGATCGGCGCGCTGCCGATCGACATCGTCGGCGTCGTCTCCAATCACTTCGACTACCAGAAGGTGGTCGTCAACCATGACATCCCCTTCTACTGCATCAAGGTGACGAAGGAGAACAAGCCGAAGGCCGAGGCCCAGCTGCTCGAGCTCGTCGACCAGACCGGCGCCGAACTGATCGTGCTTGCCCGCTACATGCAGGTCCTGTCGGATGCGCTCTGCAAGAAGATGTCGGGCCGGATCATCAACATCCACCACTCGTTCCTGCCGTCGTTCAAGGGCGCAAACCCCTACAAGCAGGCCTATGAGCGCGGCGTGAAGCTGATTGGTGCGACGGCGCACTACGTCACCGCAGACCTCGATGAAGGCCCGATCATCGAGCAGGACATTGCTCGCATCACCCACGCCCAGAGCGCGGAAGACTATGTGTCGATCGGCCGTGACGTTGAAAGCCAGGTGCTCGCCCGCGCCGTACACGCCCATATCCACAATCGCTGCTTCATCAACGGCAACCGCGTCGTCGTCTTCCCGCCGAGCCCGGGTTCCTACGCTTCCGAGCGCATGGGCTGAGGCGCGAGGCAAACTGCCTGCAAAAAACAGAGACGCCGCCGGTTCGACCGGCGGCGTTTTTCGTAGGTTGAAGCGCGAGGCGGCCGGAAGGCCGCGCTGCGCTATTGCAACAGCTCCAGCCCGACCGCCGTCGCCTCGCCGCCGCCAATGCAGAGCGAGGCAATGCCGCGCTTGACGCCCTTGGCGCGCATCGCGTGAAGCAGGGTCACGATGATGCGGGCGCCGGACGCACCGATCGGATGGCCGAGTGCGCAGGCGCCGCCATTGATGTTGACGATATCGTCTGACAGGCCGAGATCACGGATCGCCGCCATCGCCACCACGGCGAAGGCCTCGTTGATTTCGTAGAGGCCGACGCTGCCCTTCTCCCACGCGAGCTTGGCCATCAGCTTGTCGATCGCGCCGATCGGCGCGGTCGTGAACCAGGCCGGCTCCTGCGCATGGCCGGCATGGCCGGCGACGATCGCAAGCGGCGTCAGTCCGCGCCTTTCCGCTTCGCTGGCGCGCATCAGGATCAGCGCCGCTGCCCCGTCGGAGATTGACGACGAATTGGCTGCCGTCACGCTGCCGCCGTCGCGGAAGGCTGGTTTCAGCTTCGGGATCTTTGCCGGATCCGATTTGGTCGGCTGCTCGTCGCGATCGAGATTGGCGGTCTGTCGCTTTCCAGCGCCGCTGACCGCCACAGTCTCCTCGGCAAAGGAACCATCCTCGGCCGCCCGGTTGGCGCGATCGAGCGAGCGCAGTGCGAAGGCGTCCTGATCGGCGCGCGAGAACTGGTAATGTTCGGCCGTGTCCTCGGCATAGGTGCCCATCAGCCGGCCGGAATAGGCGTCTTCGAGGCCGTCGAGGAACATGTGGTCCTTGACCTCGCCATGCCCCAGGCGGAAGCCGCCGCGCGCCTTTGGCAGCAGATAGGGGGCGTTGGTCATCGACTCCATGCCACCGACCGCAAGCACCGACGCGCTGCCGGACAGGATGGCATCATGGCCAAGCATCAGCGCCTTCATGCCGGAGCCGCAGACCTTGGAGATGGTCGTCGACGGCGTTTCTTTGCCGAGGCCCGCGCCAAGGGCTGCCTGGCGCGCCGGGTTCTGGCCGATGCCGGCCGGCAGTACATTGCCCATCAGCACCTCGTCGACGGCATCAAGGCCAGCGCGATCGAGTGCTGCCTTCAGCGCGATGGCGCCGATTTCGGGCGCGGTCAGATCCTTGAGGCTGCCCTGAAAGGCGCCCATCGGGGTACGGGCTGCCGAAACGATGACGATCGGGTCAATTCTGTTCATGTCTTTCTCCCATACGGCAAAAGGCAATTGTTGAAGCGGGCGGGCGCCACATGTGTCCTTCTCCCCGCATGGCGGGGAGAAGGTGGCCGGCAGGCCGGATGAGGGGCCATTCTACAACGCGAGGCGTCAGATATGCAGTGCGTGCCCGAGCGCCTTCAGCGCCGACTCCTGGAAAGCTTCCGATTGCGTCGGATGCGCATGGATCGTGCCGGCGATGTCTTCGAGCCGCGCACCCATCTCGATCGCCAGGCTGAAGCTCGCCGACAGTTCCGAGACGCCATGGCCGACCGCCTGGATGCCGAGCACCAGATGGTTGTCGGCGCGGGCGACGATGCGGACAAAGCCGTCTTCGGCAAGTGTCGTCATAGCGCGGCCGTTCGCCTGGAAAGGGAACTGGCCGATCTTGATCTCGATGCCGCTGGCACGTGCCTCGTCGGGCGACAGGCCGGCGGTGACGATCTCCGGGTCGGTGAAGCAGACGGCGGGGATGCAGCGCTTGTCCCAGCTGCGCTTGTGGCCGGCGACGATTTCCGCGACCATTTCCCCTTGCGCCATGGCGCGGTGCGCCAGCATCGGCTCTCCGGTGACATCGCCGATCGCGTAGATGCCGCGCATCGAAGTGCGGCACTGGTCGTCGACGCGGATGAAACGGCCGGTGCGGTCGAGGTCGATTTCTTCCAGGCCGAAGCCTTCGGTCACCGGCTTTCGGCCGACGGTGACGAGCACCTTTTCGGCAGCGACATTGATGGCGCGGCCGTTGTGTTCGGCTTGCAAGCTGCCGGTCTCGGCGGAGTAAGACTTGGCGACCGTCTGGGTGAAGACTTCAATACCGAGTTCGCCAAGGCGTTTGCTGATCGGCTTCGTCAGATCGGCGTCGTAGAGTGGCAGGATACGCGGCTGCGCCTCCAGCACGGTGACATGGCTGCCAAGCTTGGCAAAGGCGGTGCCGAGTTCGAGGCCGATATAACCGCCGCCGATAACGGCGAGGCTCTTCGGCACGCTCTTCAGCGACAGGGCCTCGGTCGAGGAAATGATCGGCCCGCCGAAGGGCAGGTCCGGCAGCTCGACAGGCGCGGAACCGGTGGCAATCACGATCGCTTCGGCGCGGATGCGCTGCAGCCCGGTTTCGGTTTCGACATCGACGGTCTTGCCATCGATGAAGCGGGCCGCGCCGACGACTGCTTTGACACCGGCCTTCTTCAGGAGGCCGATCACCCCGCCGTTAAGCCGACCGACGATACCGTCCTTCCAGGCGATGGTATGGGCGAGATCGATCGAGGGGTTGGCAAGCGACAGGCCGAGCGGGCTGCGGCCGGAAGCGGCCGCGCGCAGCTTGTGAAACTCTTCGGCCGCGTGGATCAGGGCCTTGGAGGGAATGCAGCCGACATTGAGGCAGGTGCCGCCGGCCTTGGCCTTTTCGACGATGACGGTGTCGATGCCGAGCTGGCCGGCGCGGATGGCTGCGATGTAACCGCCGGGGCCGGCGCCGATCACGAGCAGCTTGCAGGAGATTTCCTTCATGATCGCCTCAGGCCTCCACGAAAATAAGCGCCGGCGTTTCGAGCAGGGTCTTCAGCCGCTGCACGAACACGGCCGCATCCCAGCCGTCAACGACGCGGTGATCGAAGCTCGAGGACAGGTTCATGATCTTGCGCGGCACGAACTGCGTGCCGTCCCAGACCGGGCGGATCGCGAGCTTGTTGACGCCGACGATCGCCACTTCCGGATGGTTGATGACGGGCGTGGAGGCGATGCCGCCGAGTGCGCCGAGCGACGAGATGGTGATGGTCGATCCGGTGAGCTCGTCGCGGGTGGCCGTGCCGGTGCGGGCCGCTTCCGCCAGGCGGTTGAGTTCGTTGGCGCAATCCCAGATACCGCGTGCCTCGGCATGGCGCACGACCGGAACGGTAAGACCTGCCGGCGTCTGCGTGGCGATGCCGATATGGACGGCGTGATGGCGATGGATGATGCCGGGACCGTCATCGAAAATCGCGTTGACGGCCGGCTGCTCGGCAATGGTGCGTACCAGCGCGCGCATCAGGTAGGGCAGGATCGTCAGCTTCGGCTGGTCCGGCTTGCGGTCGCGGTTCATGGTCGCGCGCAAGTCTTCCACCGCGGTCATGTCGACTTCCTCCACATAGGTGATGTGGGGAATGCGCGAGGTCGAAAGCGACATCTTCTCGGCGATGCGGCGGCGCAGGCCGGTCACCTTGATTTCGTCGACGGCGGTCTTGCGCTGCAGGCCTGCGGGCGCCAGCGCCGGCTGGGCGCCGCGGGCGATGAACTGGTCGAGATCGTCATGGGTGATGCGACCGGCCGGGCCGGTACCAGTCACCTGGCGGAGATCGACGCCGCTTTCCTTGGCGCGCAGACGCACGGCCGGCGAGGCCAATGCCTTCTCCAGCCGTTCGCCGGCGGCATGTGCGCCGTTGGCATGGACACCGTTCACGGCCGGTGCCTTGGCTTCGACCTTGGAGGGCTGGGCTGGCTTGGCAACGGGCACGGGCGCCTCAACCTTTGCCGCCGACTTTTCATCCGCCTTGGCGTTCGGCTTTTCTTCCGCGGGAGCAGTCGCCCCGCCTTCGCCTGATACCTCGATGCGCACGAGCGGCGCCTTCACCGCGACGGTATCGCCCACCTCTGCGCCGAGCCAGAGCACCGTGCCGGTGACGGGCGAGGGGATTTCGACGGTCGCCTTGTCGGTCATCACGGCCGCGAGCACCATGTCCTCGCGCACGGGATCGCCGGGCTTCACATGCCATTCGACGAGTTCGGCCTCGGCCACACCTTCGCCGACATCGGGCATCTTGATTACGAATTCGCCCATGTCAGGCCTCCATCACTTCGACGAGCGCGCGTCCGACGCGCGCGGGGCCGGGGAAATAGTCCCATTCCTGGGCGTGCGGGTAGGGCGTGTCCCAGCCGGCGACGCGAACGACGGGTGCTTCGAGATGGTAGAAACAATGCTCCTGGACGAGGGAAGCCACTTCGCCGCCAAACCCCGATGTCAGCGTCGCCTCGTGCACGACGACGCAGCGCCCTGTCTTTTCCACCGACTTGACGATGGTATCGAGATCGAGCGGCAACAGGCTGCGCAGATCGATCACCTCGGCGTCGATGCCGGTTTCCTCGGCTGCCGCGAGCGCTACATGTACCATGGTGCCATAGGCGACGACTGTGACGGCAGAACCCTCTCGGCGGACTTCCGCCTTGCCGATCGGGACCGTGTAGTGGCCTTCCGGCACCTCGCCGAGATCGTGTTTCGACCAAGGAATGACCGGCCGATCATGATGGCCGTCGAACGGGCCGTTATAGAGCCGCTTCGGCTCCAGGAACATGACCGGATCCGGATCTTCGATCGAGGCGATCAACAGGCCCTTGGCGTCATAGGGATTGGAGGGCACGACGACTTTCAGGCCGCAGACATGGGTAAACAGCGCTTCCGGGCTCTGGCTATGCGTCTGGCCGCCGAAGATGCCGCCGCCGGTCGGCATGCGCAGCACGATCGGGCAGGTGAAATCGCCGTTGGACCGGTAGCGGATGCGGGCGGCTTCCTGGGTAATCTGGTCGTAGGCCGGGTACATGTAGTCGGCGAACTGGATCTCGACGCAGGGCTTCAGGCCATAGGCGGCCATGCCGATTGCCGTGCCGACGATGCCGCTTTCGCTGATCGGCGCGTCGAAACAGCGGGTCTTGCCGTATTTCGCCTGGAGGCCTTGCGTGCAGCGGAAGACGCCGCCGAAATAGCCGACGTCCTCGCCGAAGACGACGACATTGTCGTCGCGCTCCATGGACACGTCCATGGCGCTGCGCACGGCTTCGATCATTGTCATTCTGGCCATATCAGTAACCTGCCTTCTGCCGCTGGCGGCGAATGTGCGGCGGCATCTCGGCATAGACGCCCTCGAAGATATCGCGCACCGAGGGCTTGCCGCCGGCATGCAGCGTGCCGTGGCCTTCGGCCTGTTTCTGTGCCTGGATCACTTCGTCGAGGATCTCGGCTTCCGCCTGGGTGTGGCGCTCTTCCGACCATGCGCCGCGCAGGATCAGGTGCTTCTTCAACCGTAGGACCGGATCGCCGAGCGGCCAGGCCTCCGATTCCGTTTTCGGGCGGTAGGCGCTCGGATCGTCGGAGGTCGAATGGGCGCCGACGCGGTAGGTGACGTATTCGATCAGCGTCGGGCCGAGGTTGCGACGGGCGCGCTCGGCCGCCCATTTGGCA
>NZ_JAEPRP010000047.1:0-29054 GCF_016652895.1 Ensifer sp. SSB1 | reverse complement strand
CGGCGAGATAGTCGTTGCCGTCGACGCGAAGCGCCGGGATGCCGAAGCCGAGGCCACGGGCGGCAAAGGTGCCGGAGCCGCCGCGGGCAATACCCTGGAAGGTGGAGATCGCCCACTGATTGTTGACGATGTTGAGGATGACAGGCGCCTTGTAGGTGGAGGCAAAGACGAGCGCCGAGTGGAAGTCCGATTCCGCCGTCGAGCCGTCGCCGATCCAGGCGGCAGCGATCTTGGTGTCGCGCTTGATCGCCGACGCCATCGCCCAGCCGACCGCCTGGACATATTGGGTGGCGAGGTTGCCGGAGATGGTGAAGAAGCCATGCTCCTTGGAGGAATACATGATCGGCAGTTGGCGGCCGCGCAAGGGGTCGCTCTCGTTCGAGAAGATCTGGTTCATCATCTCGACCATGGGGTAGCCGTCGGCGATCAGAAGACCGGCCTGTCGATAGGTCGGGAAGTTCATGTCGCCCTTCACCAGCGCCTTGCGGAAGGCGCAGCTGACGGCCTCTTCGCCCAGGTGCTGCATATAGAAGGAGGTCTTGCCCTGGCGCTGCGCCATGACCATGCGCGCGTCGAAGGCTCGCAGCAGCATCATATGCCTGAGGCCTGAGAGCAGTTCATCATCCGAAAGCAGCCCGGCCCAGGGACCGACCGCCTCGCCGTCGCGGTTAAGCACGCGGATGATCGAATAGGCGAGGTCGCGCATCTCTTCCGGCGCGACGTCCACTTCCGGGCGCGGCACGGAGCCGGCCTTCGGGATCTTGACGTTGGAGAAATCCGGCTGACCACCGGGCCGAACGGCAGGTTCGGGGACATGCAGACTAAGTCGATCGAGATCGCTCATGCGGTTTCCGGCCTCCTCCGGAGTGCGCAGTGCACCAAATCAAGAGCGGTTCCAGTCGAACCGCTCTTCATGTCTGTTCTCACGCATTTCCGGACGCAAAGGCGCTAGGACCTATGCTGGAAATGCTCTGGGTCGGGATAATGATGGCCTGAGGTGTACGAGGACGTGCAATGTGACCGGCAAGGCTCCTCCGCCTAAGGTCTGCACAGACTCCTCCTAAAAGCCCCCGCTCTCCCGACGGGAATGCTCACAGACTGCCACGAGTTCCGGGGCTTATGAAGGTCTTTCGGCGTTGCGGGGCAGGGGCAAGCAAAGAAAGATAGAATCCTGCCGGGAGTGCGCCCACGCGTTGTGTTGCGCATATTCCCGCCGGTCGTTGCTTGTAATTTTCTTTCGCGGCCGTTCGGCGCGGATGGCGTCAAACCGGCGGGGCAAGCGTGATCGGCGTGCCATCGAAGTAGCGCGAGAGCCGGAACGGCGCCGGATCGACGATCGGTTTTGCGCCGGTCACGAGGTCGGCGACGAGGTGTCCGGCGCCCGGCCCGATGCCGAAACCGTGGCCAGAAAAGCCCGTCGCGATGATAAGGCCCGGAAGGCTTTCGGCGGGCGAGATGACGGGGACGGCATCGGGCGTCACGTCGATCAGCCCGGCCCAGATCTGCTGCACCTTGGTTTCGCGCAGCAAGGGCAAGGCCTTTGCGGCGGCATCGAGCGCATGCAAGGCGCGGCGCGAATCCGGATTGGGATCGAGCACGCGATGGCGTTCGAAGGCGCCCGGCCGGTCGAGCGGTACGGCGCCGATCTCGAACAGTTCGTTCCAGCTCTGGGCGCTGATGCCGAGTTGAACAGCGTCGCCCTCCGCCTTTCGCGCCGGCTGGAAATCACGGAAGAAGGCGAAGCTGTCAGGCACGATCGCGTGCAGATTGGCAGCGCCATCGGCGATGGTGTAGCCGCCGTCGAGGCGTTTGCGATAGGCATAGGTCGCGGTTGCGCCGGCCCCTTCCGGCCCGCCGGAGACTGGCCCGGTTCTCAACACCGTGTTGCGCACCTTCAGCTGCGGCAGCCTTATGCCGAGGCCTTTGAGGAACAGCCTCGACCAGGCGCCGCCGGCAACGATGACCGTCGATGTCTCGATGCGGCCTCTTTCGGTCACGACGGCGGAAATCCGCCTGGCCGCCTTCTCGACGCCGCGCACGGCGCAGCCGGTGAGGATACGGGCACCGGCGCGGCGGGCACCGGCGACGATCGCGGGCACGGCCTTCTGCGGTTCGGCCCGGCCGTCGCTCGGCGTGAAGAGCCCGCCTTCGTAGCGGACGGCGGCGCCCGGCATCATCGCTTCTGTCGTGTCGGAGCTGAGTTGCACGCTATCCACGCCGTAGGGTTTTGCCATGGCGAGCCAGGCGTCGCGGTTGGCGACGTCGCGCTCGTTCTCGGAGATGTAGAGGATGCCGCTGCGGCGAAAGCCGGTCTCGCCATCGACGCGGGCGTCGAGCGTGTCCCAGATCTTCAGCGCCTCGATCGCCAGCGGAATCTCGCGCTCGTCGCGGCCCATGACCCGCACCCAGCCCCAGTTGCGGCTCGACTGTTCCGCTCCGGGCGTGCCCTTCTCGCAGAGCACGACATCGACGCCGCGTTCGGCCAGAAAAAGAGCGGTGCTCACGCCGATGATGCCACCGCCGACGATGACGACGTCGGCCTTGGAGGGCAGGGCGGTATCGGTGGCGATGGGATCGAGTGTCGGACCTGGCATGGGAAGGTGCTTTCGGGCAAGGGCTTGTCGGGACCATCGGTACATGTCGAAGGCGCGAGATCAAGACCTGCAATCTGGCAGTCGGCGGCAGGCGCCCGGTTGCGAGCAATCTTTTATCGTGAACCGGTCCGGTTCGCCGCGAGGCGGCCTTTCGGATTCCTGCGCGTACTTCTATGCTCTCCCGCATGAGTGAGAGCCGCCCCGATCTTCGCCCCGTCCTGCGCATCGATTTTCCGCCCGCCGACCGGCTCGGTCGCGGCAAGATCCTGCTGCTCGAACTGATACGCGACACCGGTTCCATCTCCGCCGCGGGGCGGGCGATGGACATGTCCTATCGCCGTGCCTGGCTGCTGGTCGATGCCCTGAACCGGATGTTCAGCGAACCTTCGGTAGAATCACAGCGCGGCGGCAAACAGGGTGGCGGCGCATTGGTGACGCCGTTCGGTGAGGAGCTGATCCGTCGCTACCGGCAGATGGAAGAACGGGTACAGGCCGCGATCGCCGAAGATCTCGCCTGGCTCGAGTCCGTGCGCGGCAGCGATGCACCGTTTGGCACGGACGAGGTCGTTTCGGACGACGCCTAGTGCATGTCCCCTTTGAGGGGGGAAATGCAGGGTGGCGCTCTAGTGATCGATCGCCACCGACTTGATGACGGCATAGACGGTCCTGCCGGGAACGAGCTGCAGCGCGTCGCGGGAAAAGCGGGTGATGCGGGCGGCAATCGTCGCATCACCGCAATTGACCCGGACATCGACGCTGCCGTCTTCCTCCGTCGCGATCGCCAGGATGCGCCCTTCGAGCACGTTGAGTGCGCTGATCTCCACCGGTCTCGCAGTCGCCAGCATGACGTCACGCGCGGCGATGTGCAGGCGAAGCTTGCTGCCGGGTGTGGCGCTGACACCAGCAATGCGCAGCCGTTGCCGCCCGACCCGAACGGTCGTCAGTTCGTGCGTCGGATCTGTTCCCTCGACCTCGCCCTCCAGCAGGACGCCGGCCTCGCGCCGTCCGGTCGCAAGCGTCGCAGCCGGCGCGCTCAACACTTCGGCGGCTGCACCCGATGCAGTGACCCTGCCGTTTTCGAGCACCACGACGCGCTGGGCGAGCCGGGCGACCTCGCCGACGGAATGGCTGACATAGACGATCGGGATCCCGGCGTCGTCGCGCAGCCGTTCGAGATAGGGCAGGATCTCGGCCTTGCGCGCCTCGTCGAGGGCGGCGAGCGGTTCATCCATCAGCAACAGGCGCGGTGCCGCGAGCAAGGCCCGGCCGATTGCGACGCGCTGCCTTTCGCCGCCTGACAGTGCCGAGGAGTTGCGTTCAAGCAGATGGCCGATGCCGAGCATCTCGACGATGCGTGCGAAGTCGCCACCGCTGCCGCTCTTGCCGGCAAACCAGCGGCCATAGGCAAGGTTGCGGCTGACGCTCAAATGCGGGAAGAGCCGCGCCTCCTGAAAAACATAGCCGAAGCGGCGGCGATGCACCGGTGTGAAGACCCTGTTCTCGCTGTCGGCGATGACGTCGCCATCGAGCAGGACGCGGCCGCTTTGCGGTTTCAGCAGGCCGGCGATGATATTGATGAGCGAGGTTTTGCCCGAGCCGGATCGGCCGAACAGTGCCGTCACGCCGCCATCCGAGGTGAAGGCGGCGTCGAGCGAGAAATTGCCGAGTTGATGATGGGTTTCGACGGTGAGGCTCATTGGGCGGCCACCCGGCGTGCGGCGAAGGCGGCCAGCAATTCGGAGAAAATGAGCGCGGCCATGGAGATGACGATCGAAATGATCGTCAGCCGCATGGCGCCGGCATCGCCGCCGGGCACCTGGGTGAAGGTGTAGATGGCGGCCGACAGCGTTTGCGTTTCGCCGGGGATATTGGAGACGAAGGTGATCGTCGCGCCGAACTCGCCCATGGCCTTGGCGAAGGCGAGGATCATGCCGGCGATGATGCCGGGAATGATCAGCGGCAGCGTGATCGTGGCGAACACCCAGACCGGACTGGCGCCGAGCGTGGTCGCTGCATCTTCGAGCTTGCGGTCGACCGCCTCGATCGACAGGCGGATGCTGCGCACCATCAGCGGAAAGGCCATGACGCCACAGGCAAGTGCTGCACCCGTCCAGCGGAAGGAAAAGACGAGGCCGAAATAATCGGCGAAGAAGGCGCCGAGCGGTCCGCGCCGGCCGAAGAGCAGGAGAAGCAGGAAGCCGGTAACGACGGGCGGCAGGATGAGCGGCATGTGTACCAGGCCGTTCAGGATAGTCTTGCCCCAGAAACGCCCGCGGGCGAGCAGCATGGCGACCGCGAGCGCGAAGGGCAGGCTGCAGATCATCGCGACGGTTGCGACGCGCAGGCTCAGCAGGATCGCCGTCCATTCCGCATCACTCACTGCAAGCCAGTCCAACGGATATCGCTCCCCGATAAGCGGCCGGTGGGACGTGACTGTCCGCCTCAGTCGCCACTGCCTCTGACAAAAGATTGCGTCGCCCGCGTTTGGGCGCGGGCGACGCGTGACGATAGATGCTTCGCCTGTCTCTGGACAGCCGAGATCCGCCGTCTTTTCAGGCCAATTATTTCAGGACCGTGAAGCCCTGCTTTTCAAAGAGCTCCGCAGCCTTGGCCGACTTGACGAAGTCGACATAGGCGGCCGCATCCGGGCTCTTGCTCTCGGCGGTGATCGCGATCGGATAGATGATCGGCGGATGGCTGTCTTCCGGGAAGGTGCCGACGACTTTCACGCCCGGGTCCGCCGCAGCGTCAGTCTGGTAGACGACGCCGTAGGGCGCTTCACCGCGCGAGACGAGCAGGAGGGCGGCGCGAACGCTTTCGGCGCCGGCGACCTTGGGTTCTACGGCCTTCCATGCGTCGAGCTTTTCGAGTGCAGCCTTGCCGTATTTGCCGGCCGGAACGGAATCTACGGCACCCATGGCGAGGCGACCGTCACCGAGGATGGCTGCGAGATCGAAGCCCTTCTTGATCTCGACCAGGGCAGCGTCCTTTTTGCCGGAGACGAGTACGATGCGGTTGCCGAGCAGGTTTGCGCGGGTGTCGTCCTTGATCAGCTTCTTTTCGGCAAGATAGTCCATCCAGGCGAGGTCGGCAGAGATGAAGACGTCGGCAGGTGCGCCCTGCTCCACCTGTTTGGCGAGCGCGGAGCTGGCCGCGTAGGAGACGGTCGTTTCCTTTCCGCTTTCCTTCTGCCACTCGGCATTGATTGCATCGAGTGCGTTCTTCAGGCTCGCGGCGGCAAAGACCGTTACCTTCTCTTCGGCCTGCGCGGATGTCGGCAGAACGTTTGCGCCGACCCAGGCGAGGCCGAGTGTCAGCACGAGGCCCTTCAGCCAGTCTCTTCTCTTGATCATCGATTTCCCTCCAACGATGCGTGATATCTCTCAGGATACAACGATATCGTCTTCTGATTACCGTTGTATCTGTTGAAATACAATGCTGTTGAGTGAGGCTAGCGCATTGCCCGCAAAGTCGCAGCGATACGGCAAAACCCGTGTAACATTCGGTGGAAGCGGGTGACAGGTCTTGCGATGGCGGTCGGCGGGCCTAGATTGCGGGCCTCGAAGACAACAGATGGACCGGAGGTGCAATGGAAACGGCGGTAAAGCTCGAGGAGAGCTGGAAGGCAGCGCTGGCGCCGGAGTTTTCCAGCGCCTACATGGCAGAGCTCAAGCAGTTCCTGCTGGTCCAGAAGAATGAAGGCCGCCAGATCTTCCCGCGCGGGCCTGAATATTTCCGCGCCCTCGACCTGACGCCGCTCGACAAGGTTCGCGTCGTCATTCTTGGCCAGGATCCCTACCACGGCGATGGCCAAGCGCACGGGCTTTGCTTCAGCGTGCGCCCCGGTGTCCGGACGCCGCCATCGCTCGTAAATATCTACAAGGAACTGAACACCGACCTTGGCATCCCGCCGGCGCGCCACGGTTTTCTCGAAAGCTGGGCGAAGCAGGGCGTGCTGCTCCTGAACAGCGTGCTGACGGTGGAGCGCGGCTTGGCCGCCTCGCACCAGGGGCGGGGCTGGGAGCGGTTTACCGATGCGATCATTCGCGCGGTCAACGAAGCTGAGCATCCGGTCGCCTTCATGCTCTGGGGTTCCTACGCACAGAAGAAGGCGGCCTTCGTCGATCGCTCGCGCCATCTGGTGCTCCGCGCGCCGCATCCCTCGCCGCTCTCGGCCCATTCCGGCTTCCTCGGTTGCCGGCATTTCTCCCAGGCCAACGCCTTCCTGGAATCGAAGGGTTTCGACCCGATCGACTGGCGCTTGCCCGACAATCCCGTTGCCGTCGAGATCAACTGAGGCTGCGTTGACGCTGCTGGCGGGTTCACTGTCGCGCGAAGAGCTTGCGCCGACGGCAGTGATGCGCCTAAGACGCCAGGATAGGAATGGCGGAGACGGGCATGCGCAAAATTCTGATCATCGGCATCGGTTCGGGCAACCCCGAGCATATGACGGTGCAGGCGATCAACGCACTGAACCGGGCCGACGTGCTCTTCATCCCAACCAAGGGCTCAAAGAAGACCGAGCTCGCGGAGGTGCGCCGCGACATCTGCGCGCGCTATGTGACGCGCCCCGACAGCCGCACTGTCGAATTCGCGGTGCCGGTGCGCCGGACCGAAGGTGTCAGCTATGACGGCAGCGTCGATGACTGGCACGCCCAGATCGCCGCGATCTACGAGGGGCTGCTTGCCGATGAATTGAGCAGCGACGGGACCGGTGCATTCCTGGTCTGGGGTGACCCGATGCTCTACGACAGCACCATTCGCATCGTCGAGCGGGTCAAGGCGCGCGGGAACGTTGCCTTCGACTATGAGGTCATTCCGGGGATCTCCAGCCTGCAGGCGCTCTGCGCCAGCCATCGCATCCCGCTGAACCTCGTCGGCAAGCCGGTGGAGATCACCACGGGGCGCCGGCTGCACGAAAGCTTCCCCGAAACGAGCCAGACCTCCGTCGTCATGCTCGACGGCGAGCAAGCATTCCAGCGCATCGATGATCCAGACGCTGAAATCTATTGGGGTGCCTATCTCGGCACACGGGACGAGATCGTCATTTCCGGCCGTCTCGCCGATGTGAAAGCCCAGATCCTGGAAACGCGGGCGGCAGCGCGGGCGAAGATGGGGTGGATCATGGATATCTACTTGCTGCGCAAGGGCGCCGATTTCGAGGGGTGACGGCGCGGCCACAGCCGTCTCTTGATTGATCTCACTCAAGGATTGAGGCTGTGTTATAGCGTCTCTAGAGCGGGATGAGGATAAGCGTGTTCGGCTTTCCGCTCGCACCCCGCGCTTGATGTTTGGGATCGAGGCGCCCTCAGGGAGGAGGGCCTTTGATGACGGATTTGATGACCAGTTGTGCCATTCCATCGACCGGAGAAGCCGCCGCCAGCGCCTCGATGCGGCGCGGCGCCTGCCCGTCGCTGGCGGCGCCCATGCAGACCGGCGATGGCCTGCTCGTGCGGCTAAGGCCAACGGATGACAGCCTGACGCTGCCGAAGGTAATCGCGCTTGCCGCCGCTGCGGGGCGCTTCGGCAATGGCATCATCGAGATCACGGCACGGGGAAACCTGCAGTTTCGCGGCCTGAGCGAGGCGTCCGTGCCGGCGCTGGCGCAGGCCATCGGTGATGCTGAAATCACGATCACCGAAGGCCTCGCTATCGAGATGCCGCCTTTGGTCGGGATCGACCCGGCAGAAATCGCCGATCCGCGACCGATCTCCGCTGAGCTTCGTGAGGCGTTGGGAGCGCGTCGCGTGCCCTTGAAGCTCGCCCCCAAGCTTTCCGTCGTCATCGACGGTGGCGGCCGTTTCGGTCTTGATGCAGTGGTTGCCGACATTCGCCTTCAGGCGCTTTCGACAGCCGCTGGCGCCCGATGGCTGCTGTCGCTCGGCGGTACCGCGGCGAAGGGAGCTGTTGTCGGAGCGTTGACCGGCGATGCGGTCGTACCGGCCGTGACTACCGTTCTCGAGAAGCTGGCGAGCCTCGGCACGACGGCGCGCGGGCGCGATCTGGACCCGGCGGAAATCCGCTCCCTCTGTCGCGCCCAAGCATTGTCCGGGGGCCCGGCGGTTCCGAGTTCCGTCCCGATACCTGGCATTCATGAGCTGGATAACGTCGGCACCGTTCTTGGTCTCGGTCTTGCCTTTGCCCAGGTGGATGCCGCCACACTGACGACCTTTGTCCACCAGGCGCAGGAGCTTGGCGCTTATGCGATCCGGCTTGCGCCGGGGCATGCGTTCTTCGTGCTCGGCCTGATGCGTGAGGCCGCGGTAGTGGCGCAGAGCCTGGCAGCGGCGCACGGCTTCCGCATCGCGGAACAGGATCCGCGAAACGCGATCGCCACGTGTGCGGGCAGCAAAGGCTGCGCGTCAGGGCGGATGGAAACCAAGGCCATGGCAGAGCGTTTCGTTCAGACGGCGCCTTGGTTGCTTGATGGATCGCTGACCGTGCATCTCTCCGGCTGCGCCAAAGGCTGTGCGCGACCGAGGTCGTCAGAGTTGACACTCGTCGGTGCGCCATCAGGATACGGCCTTGTCGTAAATGGGGCTGCCAACGGCGCTCCAAGCGCCTACACCGATGAGAATGAAATAGAATCCGCGCTTGCCCGGCTCGACCGGCTGGTGCGGCAAAACAAAGACGCTGGCGAATCGGCGCAGTCCTGTCTTACACGGCTCGGAGCTGCGCGCGTCTCGGCAGCGTTCGAACAGGGATAGACATGCCTGAGTATGATTACATTCGCGATGGCAACGCCATCTACGAGCGTTCCTTCGCCATCATCCGCGCCGAGGCCGATCTCTCGGGCTTTTCCGAAGAGGAAGCGGATCTGGCCGTGCGCATGGTGCATGCCTGTGGTTCCGTTGAGGCGACCAGGCAGTTCGTCTTCTCTCCCGATTTCGTAAGCTCGGCCCGCGCGGCGCTGAAAGCCGGTGCGCCGATCCTTTGCGATGCCGAGATGGTTGCGCACGGTGTCACCCGCGCACGGCTGCCGGCCGGCAACGAGGTGATCTGCACGTTGCGCGATCCGCGCACGCCCGAGATTGCCGCCGAGATCGGCAACACCCGTTCCGCCGCCGCGCTGAAGCTCTGGAGCGAGCGTCTGGCCGGTTCGGTGGTCGCGATCGGCAACGCGCCGACGGCGCTGTTCTTCCTGCTCGAAATGCTGCGTGACGGCGCGCCGAAGCCGGCGGCGATCCTCGGCATGCCTGTCGGTTTTGTCGGCGCGGCGGAATCGAAGGATGCCTTGGCCGAGAATTCCTACGGCGTTCCCTTCGCCATCGTGCGCGGCCGCCTCGGTGGCAGCGCCATGACGGCGGCGGCGCTCAACTCGCTCGCGAGGCCGGGCCTGTGAGCGGCGCAGGTGTGGGACGTCTGATCGGCGTTGGAACCGGCCCGGGCGACCCGGAGCTTTTGACGGTCAAGGCGGTGAAGGCGCTCGGGCAAGCCGATGTGCTTGCCTATTTCGCCAAGGCCGGGCGCAGCGGCAATGGACGCGCCGTGGTCGAAGGTTTGCTGAAGCCCGATCTCGTCGAACTGCCGCTCTACTATCCGGTGACGACCGAGATCGACAAGGACGACGGCGCCTACAAGAGCCAGATCACCGATTTCTACAACGCGTCGGCCGAGGCCGTGGCGGCGCATCTTGCCGCCGGTCGCACGGTCGCGGTGCTCAGCGAAGGCGATCCGCTATTTTACGGCTCCTACATGCATCTGCATGTGCGGCTCGCCAACCGCTTCCCGGTCGAGGTGATCCCGGGCATTACCGCCATGTCCGGGTGCTGGTCGCTTGCCGGCCTGCCGCTGGTGCAGGGCGATGACGTGCTCTCCGTGCTTCCGGGCACCATGGCCGAGGCCGAGCTCGGCCGGCGGCTGAAGGATACGGAAGCCGCTGTCATCATGAAGGTCGGGCGCAACCTGCCGAAGATCCGCCGGGCGCTTGCCGCATCCGGTCGCCTCGCTCAGGCCGTCTACGTCGAGCGCGGCACGATGAAGAACGCGGCGATGACCGCACTCGCCGAGAAGGCAGACGACGATGCGCCCTATTTCTCGCTGGTGCTCGTTCCCGGCTGGAAGGACCGGCCATGACCGGTACGCTCTATGTGGTCGGCACTGGACCGGGCAGCGCCAAGCAGATGACGCCGGAAACGGCGGAAGCCGTTGCCGCCGCTCAGGAATTCTACGGCTACTTTCCCTATCTCGACCGGCTGAACCTCCGTCCTGATCAGGTGCGCATCGCCTCCGACAACCGTGAGGAACTCGATCGGGCGCAGGTCGCACTGACGCGGGCGGCGGCAGGTGTGAAGGTCTGCATGGTCTCGGGCGGCGATCCCGGCGTCTTTGCCATGGCGGCCGCTGTCTGCGAGGCGATCGACAAGGGGCCGGCGGAATGGAAGTCGGTTGAACTGGTGATCACGCCCGGTGTGACCGCGATGCTCGCCGTTGCCGCCCGTATCGGCGCGCCGCTTGGCCATGATTTCTGCGCGATCTCGCTTTCGGACAATCTAAAGCCCTGGGAAGTGATCACCCGGCGGCTCAGGCTGGCGGCGGAAGCGGGCTTCGTCATTGCGCTCTACAATCCGATCAGCAAGTCGCGGCCGTGGCAACTGGGCGAAGCCTTTGAGCTTCTGCGCGGCGTTTTGCCGGCAACGGTGCCGGTCATTTTCGGCCGGGCGGCCGGACGGCCGGACGAACGGATCGCCGTGATGCCGCTCGGCGAGGCCGATGCCAACCGCGCCGACATGGCGACCTGCGTCATCATCGGTTCGCCCGAGACGCGCATCGTCGAGCGCGACGGCCAGCCCGATCTCGTCTACACGCCGCGTTTCTATTCAGGGGCGAGCCAGTGAGCGATGCGGTCGAGCGCCTCGTCGCAATTGCCCACCGTCGGCACGTCCGCGGGCTTGCGCCGCTCGACCATGATTACCTCGATGCCGAGCCGGCGCGCTGCGGCGATCTTGCCGTAGGTGGCGCTGCCGCCGCTGTTCTTGGCAACGATCACGTTGATCTGTCGGCCCTTGAGCAGCTCGGCTTCGTCGGCCTCCGCAAAGGGGCCGGTCGCCAGGATCGCTTCCTGGTCGGGCAGATCGAGCGGTGGAGTGACCGGATCGACGCTGCGGATAATGTAGCTGTGCTGCGGCGCGGCTTCGAAATGAAAAGCCTCCTGCCTGCCGATGGCGAGGAAGACGCGGCGTGGACGATCGCCAAGTGCGTTCACTGCCTCGACAACGCTGTCGACCGCGTTCCAGCGATCGCCGGGCAGCGGCTGCCATTCCGGTCGGCGGAGGGCGAGCAGCGGCACGCCGGTTCTTTGCGCCGCGTCCGCGGCGTTGTGCGATATGCGTGCGGCAAAGGGGTGGGTCGCATCGACCAGCAGCGCAATCTTCTCGTCGTGCAGGAAATGCGCCAGCCCATCGGCGCCGCCGAAACCGCCGATGCGGGTCTTGACCGGCTGCGGTCGCGGGTCCGCAGTGCGACCGGCCAGCGAGATCGCGGTGTCGTAGCGGACATCTTCGGCCAACCGGCGCGCGAGCTCGCGCGCCTCGGTGGTGCCACCCAAAATCAGAATGCGAGGTTTTTCCATGGCTGACGTGTCGAACAGCGAACCCGCCATCGTCTCCCCCTGGCTGACCGTCATCGGTATCGGTGAAGATGGTGTAGCGGGTCTCGGCGACGAGGCCAAGCGGCTGATCGCCGAAGCACCCGTCGTCTATGGCGGCCATCGCCACCTGGAGCTCGCCGCTTCTCTCATCACCGGCGAAGCGCACAATTGGCTAAGCCCACTCGAACGTTCGGTCGTGGAGATCGTCGCACGCCGCGGCACGCCGGTCGTGGTGCTCGCCTCCGGCGACCCGTTCTTCTTCGGCGTCGGCGTGACGCTGGCGCGACGGATCGCCTCGGCCGAAATCCGCACGCTTCCGGCACCGTCGTCGATCAGCCTTGCCGCCTCGCGTCTCGGCTGGGCGCTGCAGGATGCGACGCTTGTTTCCGTCCACGGCCGTCCGCTCGATCTGGTGCGGCCGCATCTGCATCCGGGCGCGCGTGTGCTGACGCTGACATCGGACGGGGCGGGTCCGCGGGATCTTGCCGAGCTTCTGGTCGCAAGCGGCTTCGGTCAGTCGCGACTGACCGTGCTCGAAGCGCTCGGCGGCGCGGGCGAACGGGTGACGACGCAGATTGCCGCGCGCTTCATGCTCGGCCTCGTGCATCCTTTAAACGTCTGCGCCATCGAGGTCGCGGCCGACGAAGGCGCACGCGTCCTGCCGCTGGCGGCAGGCCGCGACGACGCGCTGTTTGAACATGACGGGCAGATCACCAAGCGGGAGGTGCGGGCGCTGACGCTTTCGGCACTTGCGCCGCGCAAGGGTGAGCTGCTCTGGGATATCGGTGGTGGCTCAGGCTCGATCGGCATCGAATGGATGCTGGCCGACCCGACCATGCAGGCGATCTCCATCGAAGTGTCAGCGGAGCGGGCGGCGCGTATCGGCCGGAACGCGACGATGTTCGGTGTACCCGGGCTGACAGTGGTCGAAGGCGAAGCGCCGGCGGCGCTTGCCGGCCTGCCGCAGCCGGATGCGATCTTCATCGGCGGCGGCGGCAGCGAAGACGGCGTGATGGCCGCGGCAATCGCCGCACTTGGCCCCGGCGGACGATTGGTCGCCAATGCGGTGACGACGGACATGGAAGCGGTGCTGCTCGATCATCACGCGCGGCTTGGCGGTTCGCTGATCCGCATCGATATCGCGCGGGCCGGCCCGGTGGGTGCGATGACCGGCTGGAAGCCGGCCATGCCGGTCACTCAATGGGCGTGGACGAAGCGCTAAATTCTTGGAGTAATCTTCTATGACGGTACATTTCATCGGAGCAGGCCCGGGCGCGGCGGATCTGATTACGGTGCGCGGGCGCGACCTGATCGGGCGCTGCCCGGTCTGCCTCTATGCCGGATCGATCGTTTCGCCTGAGCTCCTACAGTACTGCCCGCCGGGCGCCCGGATCGTCGACACGGCACCGATGTCGCTCGACGAGATCGAGGCGGAATATCTGAGGGCGGAGGCTGACGGACTGGATGTGGCGCGGCTGCATTCCGGCGACCTCTCGGTCTGGAGCGCTGTGGCCGAGCAGATCCGTCGGCTGGAGAAGCACGGCATCGCCTATACGATGACGCCGGGCGTTCCGTCCTTTGCGGCGGCCGCCGCGGCGCTTGGGCGCGAGCTCACCATTCCAGCGGTTGCCCAGAGCCTGGTGCTGACCCGTGTTTCGGGCCGCGCCTCGCCGATGCCGAACAGCGAAACGCTTTCGGCCTTCGGCGCCACGGGATCGACGCTGGCGATCCATCTCGCCATACACGCGCTCCAGCAGGTGGTCGAGGAACTGACGCCGCTCTACGGCGCCGACTGCCCGGTCGCCATCGTCGTCAAGGCTTCCTGGCCGGACGAGCGGGTGGTGCGCGGCACGCTTGCCGATATCGGCGCCAAGGTGGCCGAAGAGCCGATCGAGCGCACGGCGCTGATCTTCGTCGGCCCCGGGCTCGAAGCTTCCGACTTCCGTGAAAGCTCGCTTTATGATCCCGCCTATCAGCGGCGCTTCAGAGGGCGCGGCGAATAGGCCGCGCTCCCATGGGATGCAGCCCTGAGTTTCCTGGCTGGAAGTGGTCTGAAACCTATTCCGCCGGTTCTTCGCGGGACGGCCGCTGTTTCAGCGGGACGCCCCGCTTTTCTTCGACACGGTCGCGGTAGAGCGCTGCCTGCCCGAGCAGCATCAACGTCACAGGTGTGGTGACGACGACGAAGACGATGATCAGGATCTCGTGGAACACCCAACGGCTTTGCAGCACTGCGAAGCAGACGATCGAGGCGGTGCAGATCATCAGCACGCCGCCGCTGGTCGCCAGTGTCGGCGCATGCAGGCGTTCGTAGAAGCTGGTGAACCTGAGCAGGCCGACCGAGCCGATCAGCGCCACCGCGGCGCCGAGAACGGTAAGCCCGCAGACGAGAACGGCCGCCCAGACAGGGAGGTCGGTGAGATGGTTCATTCGATGATCTCCCCACGCATGAGGAACTTGCCGAAGGCGATCGACGAGACGAAGCCGATCAGCGCGACGATCAGTGCCGATTCGAAATAGATCGAGTTCGCGGTGCGGATGCCGAAGGTGAGCAGCATCAGCATGGCGTTGATGTAGAGCGTGTCGAGGCCGAGGATGCGATCCTGGGCGCGCGGCCCTCGCACCATGCGGTAAAAGGCGAAGGCCATCGCCAGGCCGAGCATGATCTGGGCAATCAGGATCGACCAGATGATCGTAAGTTCCATCATCCGAATATCTCCTTCAATGCGGCTTCGTAGCGCTTGACCGTATCGAGCCAGACGTCCTCGTTCTCCATGTCGAGCACGTGGAAGAGCAGAGACTTGCGTCCTCGATCGTATTCGAGCCAGGCCGTCCCGGGCGTTGCCGTCATGACGCAGGCGAGCAGCGCCAGGGCATTTTCGTCTTCGAGATCGATATCGACCGTCAGGAAGCCGGAGCTCGGTGGACGGCGCCGGCCACGCAGGATGACTCCAATGACGGCAAGATTGGATCGGATGACGTCGAGTGCCACGGCAAAGCCGAAGCGCAGTATCAACAGGATCCGGCGCGGGTGCGAGCGGACCGGGCTGAGCTTCAGCGTCACCCAGCTGAGACCAGTCGCCAGGATCGTGCCCATGACCAGGGTGCCAGGGGCGACCGATTGATTGAGCAGCACCCAGATGATGAGCAGGGCAATCGACAGCAAGGGATAGGGGAGCCAGATGCGCATCGTTATTGCCCTCCCGCCCGGGGTGCGGTGAGCACACGTTCCGCATAGCCGGCGGGATCGAAGAGCGAATCCGCCGTCGCCTGCATGTAACGCATCGTCGGGCCTGCCTGCACGCTCAGGAAGATGCAGGTGGCGAGCAGCACGACGACGGGGGTGATCTCGATGACGACCACCCGCGGCACGGTGTTTTCGATCGACGCCCAGAACGTGCGGATGCCGACGCGGTTCATGGCGATCATCGCTGCGAGACCGGAGACGATCAGCAGCGTGACATAGGTCCAGTCGGCCGCGGAAATCGCCGGGGCGGCTTCCGTTCCCGACAGGCCGAAGAGACCGCTGAGGATCGCGAACTTGGCGACGAAGCCCGAGAGCGGCGGCAGGCCGGCAAGCAGCAGGGCGCAAAGGCAGAAGCAGAGGCCGAGAATCGCCATGGTGCCTGGGATTGCGGCGCCGACCTCTTCTTCTTCTTCGTCCTCGTCGGCGTCGCCATAGGCCTCCATCGTCACCGCCAGAACGTCGGCGCCGGCGTCACGGCCGCGTTCGACCAATTCGATCAGGAGGAAGAAGGCGGCGATCGTCAGTGTCGAGCTGACGAGGTAGAAGAGCGCCCCGGCAATCATGCTCGGGTGGCCGAGGCCGATGGCCGCGAGCAAGGTGCCGGAGGAAACAAGCACCGAGTAGGCCGCAAGGCGACCCATTGCCTGTGAAGCGAGCACGCCGATCGCGCCAAAGGCGATTGTCAGCAGTCCGCCTGCAATAAGGATCGGCTGGCCGAAGCCTGCGGAGGCCCCGGCGCTTGCGCCGAAGACCAGCAGCGAAAGCCTGAGGATGACGTAGATGCCGACCTTGGTCAGGATCGCAAATACGGCGGCGACCGGAGGCGTTGCGGCCGAATAGGCCGTCGGCAGCCAGAAGCTCAAGGGCCACATGCCGGCTTTGACCAGGAAGGCGACACCGAGCACGCCGGCGCCGACCTCGACCATCTGGCGATCGTCCGGCGAGAGCGTCGCCAGCTTCATCGAGAGATCGGCCATGTTGAGCGTGCCGGTCGCGCCGTAGATCAGGCTGACGCCGATGAGGAAGAGCGACGAGGCGGCGAGGTTGATCGCGACGTAGTGCAGGCCTGCCTTGACGCGCAGCGGCCCGGAACCATGCAGGAGCAGGCCGTAGGACGCCGCCAGCATCATCTCGAAGAAGACGAAGAGGTTGAACAGGTCACCGGTGAGGAACGAGCCGTTGAGACCGGCGATCAGCAGCTGGAACAGCGAATGGAAGTGATGGCCCGACGTGTGCCAGCGGGCGATGGAATAGGCCTGGGCGGCAAGCGCCAGTCCGCTCGTCAGGCAGAGCATCAGCGCCGAAAGACGATCGAGCACCAGAACGATGCCGAAGGGTGCCGGCCAGTTGCCGAGCTGGTAGACGCCGTTGCCGGCGGGTGCCCCTTCCATCGAGGCGATGCGCATCAGCACCATCGAGAGCACGAAAAGCGCGAGCGTCGAGACGAAGCCCATCACGCCCTTCATCATGCGGTTGCGCTCGTCGATCGGGATCATCGCGGCGCCGACCATCAGCGGCAGCAGGATCGGCAAGATCAGCAGGTGGTGCATCCAGTTAGTCATGGCGCTGCTCCCTGCCGTCGACATGGTCGGTGCCGGTAAAGCCGCGCGAGGCGAGCAGCACGACGAGGAAGAGCGCGGTCATGGCGAAGCCGATGACGATCGCAGTCAGCACGAGCGCCTGTGGCACCGGATCGGTGAAGCGGCTGAGATCGCCCACGCCACCGGGCTCCAGCACCGGCGGCGCGTTCACGCGAAGGCGCCCCATGCCGAAGATGAAGAGGTTGACCGCATAGGAGAGTAGAGAAAGGCCGATGATCACCTGATAGGTGCGGGGGCGCAGCAGCAGGTAGACGCCGGAAGCCGTCAGCACGCCGATAGCAACAGAGAGAATGATCTCCATTAGCGTGCCTCCTTTCGCATGGCGCGTGCATGAGCACGCGGCGCGCGGATCGACTGGTGGGCCAGCGCGATGAGGATCAGCACCGTTGCGCCGAGCACCAGCGAGAAGACGCCGAGATCGAAGAATAACGCGCTCGCCAGCGGAAACTTCCCGACGATCGGCAGTGTGACGTATTGCGCATGCGAGGTCAGGAACGGATAGCCGAAGAGCCATGAACCGATGCCGGTGGTCGCGGCGACCAGCAGCCCGATGCTCATCCAGCGCAGCGGGTGGATGCGCAGCCGTTCTTCGACCCAGCGCGTGCCGCCGGACATGTATTGCAGGATGAAGCCGATGGACATGGCGATACCGGCCGCAAAGCCGCCACCCGGCAGGTCATGGCCGCGCAGGAACAGGTAGGCCGCCAGCATGCCGATGACCGGGAACATCCAGCGCATGATGACCGACGGTACGAACAGGTACTCGGCAACGCTGTCGCCCTTGCTGCGATCCGGATGATCGTCGTCGAAGGCGTTCTGGACGCGCTGCTGTTCCGGCGCCTCCAGGCTGTCGGCCTGCGGGCGGAAGCGCAGGAGCAGGGCGAAGACCGTGAGCGCGACGATCGCCAGAACGGCGATTTCGCCGAGCGTGTCGAAGCCGCGGAAATCGACGAGGATGACGTTGACGACGTTGGTGCCGCCGCCTTCCTTGTAGGCGCGCTCGAGGAAGTAGCTGGCGATCGTATCCGGCAGCGGACGGGTCATCATCGTATAGGCGATGAGCGCCACGCCGCCGCCGGCGGTGACCGCCAGCAGGAAGTCGCGCAGGCGGCGGAAGCGGACCCTGAGCGAAAGCAGTTCGGATTCCTGCGTGTCTTCGATGCGCTTCGGCAGCCAGCGAAGGCCGAGCAGGATGAGGACGGTCGTGACGATCTCGACCAGCAACTGGGTCACGGCAAGGTCGGGCGCCGAAAGCCAGACGAAGGTCAGGCAGGTGGTGAGACCGGCGCCGCCGAGCAGCACGAGTGCAGCCAGCCGGTGGAATTTTGCGAGGATCGCCGCACCGATCGCGCAGGCGATGCCGACTGCCCAGAGCAGGGCGAAGGCTGGATCGATGCTGCGAACGAGAAGCGGCGGCAGCTCGTATTGGGAAAGAAGCAGCGGCAGGGCGCCGGCCGCAACGGCGATGAAGACCAGGAAACGCATCTGCGGCTGTAGGCGCCGGGTGCCGAGGCGCTGCTCGAGCGAACGCGCCCATTTCCAGGAGAGCGTCACCAGCACGCGCTCGAAGATGCGCTGGCCGTGCAGGAGGCGGAAGATCGGCGGCCCTTCGACGCTGGTCGCGAGGTAGTTGCGCATCAGGAAATAGAGGCCGACGCCTCCCGCAAGCGCGACGAAGCTCATGATCAGCGGCAGGTTCCAGCCATGCCAGACGGAAAGGCTGTAATAGGGCGTGGTGGCGCCGAGGATCGATACGACCGCCGTGTGCAGGAACGGGCCGATGGTGATCGCCGGGATGATGCCGACAACCAGGCAGGCGAGTACCAGGAACTCGATCGGCACGCGCATCCAGCGCGGCGGCTCGTGCGGTACCTTCGGCAGGTCCTCCGGCGCCTTGCCGAAGAAGACGCTATGGATGAAGCGCAGCGAATAGGTGACGGCAAACATGCCGGCGAGCGTCGCGACATAGGGCGTCATCGTGTCGAGGATGTTGGCCTGGTGCGTTTCGATTGCCTCGGCGAAGAACATCTCCTTGGAGATGAAGCCGTTCAAGAGCGGCACGCCGGCCATGGCAGCACTTGCGACCATGGCGAGGACTGCCGTTCCCGGCATGTAGCGGATCAGCCCGCCGAGCTTGCGCATGTCGCGCGTCCCGGTCTCGTGGTCGATGATGCCGGCCGCCATGAACAGCGATGCCTTGAAGGTGGCGTGGTTGACGATGTGGAAGACCGCGGCGACTGCGGCAAGCGGGCTTCCGAGGCTCAGGAGCACCGTGATGAGGCCGAGATGGCTGATGGTGGAATAGGCGAGCAGGCCTTTGAGGTCCTGCTGGAAGATGGCGAAATAGGCGCCGAGCAGCAGGGTGGAAAGCCCGGCGAGGCCGACGATCCAGAACCAGGCCTCGGTGCCGGCCATGACCGGCCACAGGCGCACGAGCAGGAAGACGCCGGCCTTCACCATCGTTGCCGAGTGCAGGTAGGCCGAGACCGGTGTGGGCGCCGCCATGGCCTGCGGCAGCCAGAAATGGAACGGGAACTGCGCACTCTTCGTCAGCGCGCCGAGCAGCACCAGGATCAGCACCGGCATATAGAGCGACGAGTTGCGGATCATGTCGCCGGAGGCGAGCACGACATCGAGGTCGTAGCTGCCGACGATGCGGCCCATCAGCAGGAGCCCGACGAGCATGCAGAGACCGCCGGTGCCGGTAACCGTCAGCGCCATGCGGGCGCCATCGCGGGCATGGGCATTGTGATGCCAATAGCCGATCAAGAGGAAGGAGACGATGCTCGTCAGCTCCCAGAAGACCGCAAGCAGGATGAGATTGCCTGAAAGCACGACGCCGAGCATCGAGCCCATGAAGGCAAGAAACAGCGCCAGGAAGCGCGGCACCGGATCCTCTGCGGCCATGTAATAGCGCGCATAGAGCACGACGAGCACGCCGATGGCCGTCACCAGCACCGTGAAGAGCCAGGCGAAGCCATCCATCCGGAGGGTGAAATTGAGGCCGAGTTCAGGGAGCCAGGCGATATCGTAGCGCAGTACGCCGCCTGAGGTGACGAAGGGATAGAGGCTGGCTGCGACGAGGAAACACAGGAGCGCGATCGCTCCGGCGAACCAGGCTGTCGCACCGCGCTGATCGGGCGGAAAGAAGATTGCAAGGAGGCTTCCCGCAAATGGGGCGAGAATGAAGACAGAAAGCAATTTTCCCGCGTATTCGATCGTACCGTTCCCTTCGTTCGGGTTTCATGGAGAGCGGGCACCGGAGCGCCGTGCTTTCAAACGAATGCACAAGGGACGCACCAGGATTTTGATTCTAGAGCATCTTTTCCGCTTTCAGTGGTTCCACTTGAAGCGGGACACTCTAGAGGCCCGAAAGGGCGGTCGCATCAGCGACTGCCGCAGGTGATGCCGCCGATCCCATGAAGTGGAGGCAGGCAATTGTTTTTATGGCGATTCGCGGCAAGGCTGCCAAGCCTTACGGGTGCGAAAAATGCACGCAGCGTGATTTTTGCTGCGGGCTGGCGCGCTTCTCAGGCTGCGAGCCAGCGGCGCTCGAAGGCGAAGGTCGCGAGGTCGTTGGCGTTCATCGGCCGCGCGAAGGCATAACCCTGCAGCCCGTGGCAGCCGAGTTCCTTCAGGATATGGGCGTGTTCCAGCGTCTCGACGCCTTCGGCAATGACTTCGATGCCGAGCGATGTGCCGATATCGATGATCGATTCGACGAGGCGTTTTTCGGCGGGCGACTCGAGGATTGGCAGAACGAGCTGGCGGTCGATCTTCAGCCGCCGCGGGGTCAGCTTCAGAAGGCTCAGGATCGAGGCATAGCCGGTGCCGAAGTCGTCGATCTCGATGTCGATGCCGAGCTCCTTGATCCGGCGGATATTGGAAAGCACGGTCACGTCGCTCTCGTCGAAGGAGATCGACTCCAGGAGTTCGAACGACAGGCGGCCCGCCGGTATCTTCAACTGTTCGAGGCGGTCGATCAGGTTCTCATCGTGGAGCCGGGCGTAGGAGAGGTTGACCGAGACCTTGGGAATGTGGATGCCATTGGCCTCCCAGCGGTAGATCTGGAACAGTGCCTGCTCAAGGATCGCCTGGTCGATCGAAGCGACGACGTTGATGTCTTCGGCCGTCTTCAGGAACGTATGGGGACCGAGCAGTCCCTTGGACGGATGGTCCCAGCGCGCCAGCGCCTCGACACCGATGATATCAAGTGAGCGCGGGCAGAACTGCGGCTGGAAATGGGCGATGAACTCGTTGTGCTCCAGCCCGCGAAGAATCTCGTCGGCCGTCTGCTTGGTCTTGAAAACGGCTGTCTTCAGCTCGCCGGTGAAAGTTTCGTGCCGGTTGCGGCCGCGACGCTTGGCCTCGTAGAGCGCAATATCGGCATTGACGAGCACGTGTGTCAGGTCGTCCGCCGCCTTGGCCTGGGCAGCTATGCCGATGCTGACACCGATGCGGCACTCCTGGTCCTTGTAGCGGACGGGAACGCTCATCGCCTCGATGATGCGGGATGCAAGGGCGGCGTCCGGCTCCAGTCCGCCATCCTGGCGCACGATGACGAATTCGTCGCCGCCGATGCGGGCGACGAAGTCCCTGCCATCCGCATTGGCGCGGAGCAGCTCTGCGGCGTGGCGCAGGATCTCGTCGCCGGCGGCGTGGCCGAGCGTATCGTTGATCTGCTTGAACCGGTCGAGATCCATGTGGAAGATGCTGAGCCGGGCCTCCGGCGCGAAATGCCTGTGGCGCTCGGCGAGCACCTGGTCGAGGAAACGGCGGTTCGGCAGGCCGGTCAGCGGATCATGCAGGGCATTGAATTCCATGCGATGGCGCGCCGCCTCGAGCTCCACGCTGTGCGCCTCGGCCATGCGCTTGGCTTCGAACAGGGTCTCGCGGGTCTCGAAGTCGGCGGTGACGTCCCAGTTGACACCGACGACCTTCCGCATGCCATCGGCGCCGATATAGGCGGAGCCGATGGCACGTATGTGGCGCAGACTGCCGTCTGCGAGACAGATGCGGAAGTCCGAGTTGTAGGCGTCGCCCGTTTCCAGCGCTTCTCTGAACTCGGCCTCGGCGCGCTGGACATCTTCGGAATAGAGCGCACTTCTCCAGTCCTCGTAGGTCTCGCGTGCGGAGCCCAAGCGACCATAGAGTTCCCGCATCCGGTCGTCCCAGAGCAGCTTGCCGCTCGCGATGTCCAGCTCCCAAATGCCGATCTGCGAGGAGTCGAGTGCGATCTTCAGGCGGTGGGAAAGTTCCTGCAGCTGTGCCTTGCTGTGCCTCAGTGCGCGGATGTTCATCTGTCGCTCGCTCATCAGGCGCCCGGTCAAAATCATCGGCAGGAGGATCATCAGGCCACCGAGTACGATCAGCCCGCGGATGAGCCACGCGTTGCCGGCCGTCGTCGGCCAGCCACCCTTGGGAACGGCTGCGATGTGCCAGGAGCCGCCCGGCAGCAGCACGGTCATCTCGACCGGCGAACGTTTGAAGATCGCGGGGTCGCCGAAGAAGACCTGTCCTGCCGCGCCGGTGCCGTCGCGCCCGGCTATGGCGATATCGATGCCGGGCTGTTCGGAAAGGAGACCGCTGTCACGATAGAGGCGGTCGATGTCGATGATGGCGGAGACGATGCCCCAGAAGCGATTGCTGCCGCCGCCGCCGTCGATCGATACCGGGAAACGGCCGATCAGCCCGCGACCGCCCTGGACGAGGTCCACCGGGCCGGCAAGAACCATCTGGCCGGTGTCCTTGACGCGCATGACGGCCGCGCGCTGCAATTCGTTCTTGCGGTAATCGAGCCCGACTGCCTTCTCATTTCCTTTGACGGGGTAGACGAGAGAAACGATGAGGTTCGGTGCGCCGGCGATGCTGCGCAATTGAGAGCGCTCGTTGAAAATGCCGCGCGAGAGGGCGGCGAAGCGCTTCTGATCCATGCCCGGCTCGGTGACGAGCGTGCCGATCAGGCCGCGCACGAGCTGGACATTGCCGTTGACGTTGGCTTCGAGCTTGGAACGGATCGGGTTGAGCTCTTCGGCGACCCGCGCACGCAGGCGCGCCTCGGCCACCACCTGGTTCTGATTGTCCGCAAGGATGCCGGCGACCAGGACGACGAAAGCCGCAATGACCGCCGGAAGGTAGCTTGGCGTTAAAATCCTGGAGAGCCTCTTCATTCCGAGGTTGAAAGCATGTCTGGCAGGCACAGATCACCCCGGCGGCACGCGAATGGCTTCGTATCGACGGGATAATCCCAAAAGGGTCTTAATAATTCTTGTTTTAGGCGGCTCTTTTATTCGAGGTTCTGCACTCAGTCGCCCTTGTGCTCGGGCAGCTTCTGGCGCTGGGTCTCGGCGAGTTCCTTGAGTTCGCCTTCGGTCATGGATTTCTCCATCCCGCGGGATGCGCCCTTTAGGCTGGACTTCTTGATCTCGCCGCGTTTTGCGGCAAGAGCCGCACCGGCCGCCTGTTGCTGAGCCTTCGACTTGGCTGGCATGGAACACCACCTTTCGGTTGATAGCCTGCTCCCAACGCGCAGCCATCGCCGGTGTTCCCAATATTTCCACCCGAAGGTCGCGATGCTACGTGCCTTCGCGCGCCTCGATCATGGCCTGCAGCGTCTCCAGTCGGTCGGCGTCCCGCGGCAGCTTGTCCTGTCTGAGGCGGGCAATGCGCGGGAAGCGCATGGCGACGCCCGATTTGTGCCGGGTCGAGCGGTTGATACCCTCGAAGGCGACCTCGACGACGAAACCGAAATCGGGCTCGGCCCGCACGGCCCGGACCGGTCCGAAGCGCTCGGTCGTGTTGTCCCGGACGAAGCGGTCGAGGATTTCCAGTTCGGCGTCGGTAAAGCCGAAATAGGCTTTGCCGACCGGAACGAGCGTTTCCTTCCCGTCGATCACGGTCCAGACGCCGAAGGTGAAATCGGAATAGTAGCTGGAGCGCTTGCCGTGGCCGCGCTGCGCGTACATCAGCACCGCGTCGATGTTGAAGGGCGCACGCTTCCACTTGAACCAGGGGCCTTTGACGCGGCCCGGCGTATAGGGTGAATCGAGCCGCTTCAGCATGATGCCTTCGATGACCGGATCGGGCGGGTCGGCGCGCAGCCGATCAAGCTCCTCCCAGGACGAGAACGGCACTAGCGGCGACAGGTCGAAATGCTGCGGTGAGGCGTGTTCGACGAGATCGGCGAGCATTGCTCTTCTTGCGACGAAGCCCTGAGGACGGACGTCTTCTTCGCCTGAAAAGAGAATGTCATAGGCGCGGATGAAGGCGGGGTAGGCGTCGACGAGCTTGTGGCTGACGGTCTTGCGGTTCAGGCGCTGTTGCAGGTCCGCAAAGGTTCGGGTTGCGCGGTTGGTGCGTGCGGTGCCGCCGCCGAGCAGTTCGCCGTCGATGACGCCGGTGAAGTCGGCGGCTTCCAGCACGTCGGGAAAGGCGCCGGAGATCTCGTCGCCGCTGCGGGAATAGAGGCGCCGGACGCCGCCGATATTGGCAAGCTGCACGCGGATGCCATCCCACTTCCATTCGGCCGCAAAATCCCTGGGGTCGAGTGCGTCGAGATCGCCGTCACCGACGGGGTTGGCGAGCATGACCGAATGAAAGACCGCCGGGGTCGAGAGTTCGGGTTTCTCCGCTTCTCCCGAAAGCCAGCGGAAGAGCGGCAGATAGGGTGGTGACAGGCCGTGCCAGAGCGTCTCGATCTCGGCCACATCCTTGCCGCCCATTTCGGCAAGCGCCTGCTTGGCAAGCTTCGCCGAAACGCCGATGCGCAGGCCTCCGGTCACCAGTTTGAGGAAGGCGAAACGCGCCGACGTGTCCAAGTGGTCCAGCATGTCGCGCACCACGCTGCGCACGTCGGCGCGTCCGGTCATCTGCAGGCGCTCGATGGCGGCACCCAGCGGGATGTCCGATTGAACGGTACCGACGGGTGGCTCCCAGTCGAGCGATACCGTCTCGGCGAGGTCGCCGACATAGTCGTAGGAATACTGGAAGAGCACGGCGTCCATGCGTTCGAGCAGCAGGTCGCGGATCATCGCCGGCTTGACCGTGTTCAGCGACAGCGTGCCGGCGATGGCCGCTAGCGCGTAGCCGCGGCTCGGATCCGGCGTCGTGCGGAAGTAATCGGCGAGCAGCCGGATCTTGGCGTTGCGTTGCGGGCTCAGAACGAGACGATCAAGCAGTTCGGCGAAGGCGCGCATCCCGTCACTCTCCCTCGTCGTCGTAGCCGACGAGATGCAGCGGACGCGCGGCGATGCCCTGAAGCTCGCACCAGCGCACCAGCGCTTCCTCGCGCCCATGCGTGACCCAGACTTCGCCCGGTGCGATCTCTTTGATCGTCGCCGTCAGTTCGGCCCAATCGCAATGGTCGGAGATGACGAGTGGCAGTTCGACGCCGCGCTGCTTCGCCCTTTGCCGGATCAGCATCCAGCCCGAGGCGAAGACGGCAATCGGGTCGGAGAAGCGCCGCGACCAGCGGTCGGCGAAGGCGGCGGGCGGACCGATCACGATCGTGCCCCTGAAATCCTGCTTCTCGTCGGCGGCAAGCGTTGCCGGGCGCAGTTCGCCGAGGTCTATGCCCTGGCTCTCGTAGTAGTCGCAGAGCCGTTGCAGGGCGCCATGGATGAAGATCGGCTGGTGGTAGCCCTCTTCGCGCAGGAGCGCGATGACCCGCTGCGCCTTGCCGAGCGCATAGGCGCCGACGACGTGGGTCCGCTCGGGAAACTGGGCAAGCGAAGTGAGCAGCTTGCGGGTCTCGGCCCGATCGTCCGGGTGGTGGAAGACCGGCAGGCCGAAGGTGGCTTCGGTGATGAAGACATCGCAGGCGACGGGTTCGAAGCCGGCGCAGGTCGGATCCCACCGCCGCTTGTAGTCGCCGGAGACGACGATACGGGTGCCGTTGGCATGGACCGAGATCTGCGCCGAGCCGAGCACGTGGCCCGCAGGATGAAAGCCCACCTCGACGCCATTCAGCGTCAGCCTTTCCCCGAGTTCGACCGCCTGGCTCGTGCCGCAGAAATCATCGCCGTAGCGAATGCGCATGATGTCGAGGGTTTCGCGGGTGGCGAGCACCTGGCCGTGGCCGGCGCGGGCATGGTCGGAATGGCCATGGGTAATGAGCGCCCTTTCGACCGGCTGCACCGGGTCGATGTAGAAATCGCCAATCTGGCAATAGAGACCTTTGGGGGCGGGATAGAGCAGGGCGTCCGGTTTCATGGACACAAAGATAGCCGGCGAACGCGCGTCCGCCAGCCGTCTTGTTCAAGTTTTTCAAGGCGCAGCATTTGCTGCGCCTCGATCGGGATCAGCCGTTCAGGACCAGCGTGTCGCTGATGAGCTTCAGCGTGCGCGCGGCATCGATGTCGACGCAGGCCTTCTGGCTCGGCAGATCGTCCCATGGGCTCGGCGGGAAGAGCCTGTTGTCGGGGCTTTGGATCGTCTGGCCGTCGGCGATGCCGCCGCAGACGACGCGGATCGATCCGCTCCTGACGGTGAAGAGGTCGGGTGCAACGACATAGGCGCAGGCGCAGCTGTCATGCACGACCATGCCGTCGGGCACGTGCTGCTCGTAGAAGGTCACGTAGAACTTCGAGATATCGGCGAGCAGCTTGCCGGCTTCGCCGCCGCGCTCGGCGATGTCGGCGATCATCGCCTTGGTCATCACGGTCTTGGTGGTGACGTCGAGGCCGACGACGGTGACCGGCCATGGGCCCGCCATCACCACGTCGGCGGCTTCCGGGTCACCGTGGATGTTGGCTTCCGCCGCCGGCGTGATGTTGCCGTTGACGTCGAAAGCGCCACCCATGATGACGACTTCGCGCACCAGTGCGGCAAAATCCGGATCCTCGCGCAGCGCCAGCGCCAGGTTGGTCATGCGGCCAACAGCGATGAGCGTCACTTCGCCGGGATGGGCGCGGACCGTATCGATGATGAAGCGGTGTGCGGGGCGCGGGTCGACCGGCAAGTCGATCGTCTCGGGCACGTCGATGTTGCCGAGGCCGTCATCGCCGTGAATGAAGGTCGGCCAGCCGACATGCGGGCGGTCGGGATTGAGGGTCTTGTCGAGCCCCTTGGCGACGGGCGCATCGATACCCCACTCACGCTTCAGGAACAGCGCATTGCGGGTGGTGGTTTCGACCGAGGCATTGCCGAAGACGGTGGTGATGCCGATCAGGTCGATAGCCGGGTGACGATGCAGGAAAAGCAGCGCCATCGCATCGTCGATGCCCGGGTCCGTATCAAATATGACTTTGTGCATTTTCGTTCTTCTTTTCTTGTTCTTGTGTTTGACGGCCCGCAATGGAGGCAAGATGGCTGCGAAAGTCAATCTCCCTCCCGGGCGCACGGGCGGAGACCGAGCGGGTTCGCAGCAGGTTTCCGTGGGAACATCGTGGCGCCGGCGGACATGGCAAGCTCCCTCACATGGATGGGAACGGCTCATCCAGTGTCAACCGGGAGGTAATGTCATGCATAGGCTGGTATTCGTTTCCATGATCGTCATCACCGCGGCGACCTCGTTTGCCGCGCCCTCCCTTGCGCAAAGCGCCGGCGGCAAGGGCCGCGGTGGCGGCAGTGGGCACGGCTCTTCCGACAGCAGCGACTGGTATCCCGGCATCGGCGCCTTCACGCATGGCAATGACAACTACGACCGCCGCCGTCCGAAGGTGATCCTCACAAAATCCGGAGCCTATTGCGTTGAAAACCGGCGGTGGGTGGATGCGTCCGGTATCGCGCACGTCTCGCCCTACCGCGAGTGCCGCAACCGGGTGGACATTGCGATCGATTGATCTGGCCAACCGGCGGTAGTGGCGTGCAGGCGGTAAATGTGCGCACGCCACACTGCCATTTTCGGCGGCCGTACCGGCCGTTTCCAACCGTCTTCTCCGCAGCAGCTTAAACTTTCCGAAAGGTGGCGGGCCTAATGTCAAGGCGCCCCCTTCGGGCTTTTCTGCAATTTCTGGATATGACGGCGGAGTCCCCTCGTGAAGGCTATTCTCGGCAAGTTTCGGCCATCGAAGAGACTGCTCGTCATCCTCGCCGCCGCCTTCGGTGTTTCGGCCGCATCCGGCGGGGCCGCTGTCTATGTCAGCCGGGACGCACTGATGGCGGGGCTTTCCAAGCCGAACACATCCGGTCTCGAATGCACGATGCTGCGCACCCTCAAGCTCAGCCATAACGGCCAGCGCTGGATCCGCATGCACGTCAAGACCGATCGCGCCGATGGCGAGACACGCATGCGCACAGCGCTCCGCGTCGTCGGAGCGCTGGCAAAGTCCGAGAGGGCCGATCTCTATCAGGTCGTCGTGCTCGACGCGGCCGGCCCTGAAGATCGGGCGCAGGTCCGCGGTGCTGCAATCGGGGCGGAAGTGCTCTTCGCGCCCGGTCCGCAGAGCGTGCCTGGAATGAGCGAAACATTCCGTGCTTCCTACAATGCCGGCGCGGCCAATTCCGCCGGTGTCTTCCATGGCAAGACGGTCGATCTGTCGTTGGACGATATCCGCACGATGATGGCGGCGATGGACGACCACTCGTCGTGCATCGATCCATCAGCGGATCCGGCCGAGGCCAAGACGGCCGAAGCCGGTGGCGCCGAGCACGAGGCCAAGCCGGAAGAGACCGCCGAGGCGCCGGCGGGTCACTGAGATCGCGCTGCGTCCGGAACTTCGGACATCTTTAGAAAATCAAAAAGGCCCGTCGCGGGTGCGACGGGCCTTCGTATTCGTGGGCGTATGTGACCTTGATCAGTCAGCTTTCTGCCGGCGTGCCGGGAACAGGATGACGTCGCGGATCGACGGCGCGTTGGTGAGCAGCATGATCAGGCGATCGACGCCGATGCCGAGGCCACCGGCCGGCGGCATGCCCTGGTCGATGGCATCAAGGAACTCGTCGTCGAGCTGCTTGGCCTTTTCGCCGCGGGCGTGGGCCTGCTCCAGCTGCTCGACCATGCGGGCGCGCTGTTCTTCCGGATCGTTGAGTTCGGAGAAGGCGTTGCCGAGTTCCCAGGCGTTGCAATAGGTCTCGAAACGTTC
>NZ_JAEPRP010000050.1:38387-41714 GCF_016652895.1 Ensifer sp. SSB1 | reverse complement strand
GCGTCGAATTCGTCGGCGATGGCGGGGAAGTCGTGACCGTGATGTGCCCGCAGGACAGTGCGGGCTCCTTGAATCGGCTCAATGCGGTCGCGAAGGCAAAGGATATGCTCAGAATAGCGCTGGACGCAGACGAAGCGCTTCAGTCTGTAAGCGGTGCGAAGGCCTCCACGCGCGGAGCTTTGCCGACTGCACGTCGGGCCCACGACCAGAATGTGATGGAAGAGCAACTCGATGAGGGGCTCGAAGACACATTTCCGGCGAGCGACCCGGTATCGATCGCCACTTCGACGATTGCAAAAGGCCACTCCCGCCGCTGAGGGGCCAACGACAATCCCGCCGTCCTCGAGAAGACGGCGAGTGCGCTTTCGCGCCCTCGTTCGAAAACGTGCCTCCGCCCAGTTTCGGCCATTTCGGCGGACTATCGGCAAAATTGTCGGGCGCTTGGACGTGAGTCGGTTGTCTCAATCGACATCGCGCGCATACGTTTCGACGAAAGACTTGCTATAGTGTTTTGATTTATCGATATTTTCCCTTGGATCGGCTCGGTTCGGGGGCTTGGAGTATGTGTGGAGAGTAGACGTATGGCCGTCCGGCAACTCACCTTCGCAGTCGGCGACATTCATGGTTGCCTCGACCAGTTGCGCGTGCTTTTGCGCGAGATTGAAGCCTATGCGCCGGCGGGCAGGGTGATCTTTCTCGGCGACCTGATCGACCGAGGGCCGGAAAGCCGCGGTGTCGTCGAGTTGGTCATGGCCGGCCCGTCCAAGCCCGGTTGGACCTGGCTGACCCTCAAGGGAAACCATGAGGAGATGCTATGGGGCGCCAGCAGCGGCGAGACCGATGTTGATTGGTGGCTGATGAACGGCGGCCAAGAGACGCTGGTCTCCTACAACGGCGTCGTTCCCGGGCGGCATCTGAAGTGGATCAAGGAACTGCCGACGATCCTGGTCGAACGATACCGCATTTTCGTGCATGCGGGTATCGACGAGACGCTGCCGCTGGAGCAGCAAGGCGACGAGATCTTCCTGTGGATCAGGCGGCCCGACGACTATTCCGGCGAATATTGGGGAAAGCATCTCTGCCATGGGCACACGCCCAGCCTGGCCAATCCGCGCACCGTCGGCAACCGCACCAACGTCGATTCCGGTGCCGTCTTCGGCGGGGTGCTCTCCTGTGCCGTCTTCGATGACGATCAGCCGGGCGGCCCGATCGACTTCCTCATGACAACGCAAATCCAGGCTGCAAGCTGAGCGACATCGCTGGCGCACGCGGCGCAAATGTCATTGTGCGCCAGGCCATCCGGTAGTAGGTGTCCCTTCTCCATAGGGCGATGTCTGCTGCCGCCCGTTTCACCATCTCAGGGGATTGCCTTGGACGCCGCGCCTTCATCCGTGTTCACGAAGAATTTTGCTGCCCTGCTGTTCGATATGGACGGCACCTTGCTGAACTCCATGGCCGTCGTCGAGCGCGTCTGGGGCGCCTGGGCGGTGCGCAACGGGATCGATCCGGTCGAGTTCATAAAGACCGTTCACGGTGTGCGCGCTGTCGATACGATCCGCAATCTCGAACTGGCCGATGTCGACCCGGAAAAGGAAGCCCATGATCTGGCGCTCGCAGAGATCGCCGATGTCGAGGGCATCGTCGAAATTCCGGGTGCCGTTGCCTTCCTGAATTCGCTGCCGGCGGAGAAATGGGCGATCGTCACGTCGGCGCCGCTCGATCTGGCGGTGCGCCGCCTTGCCGCTGCCGGCATCCCGACACCGCAGCTGATGATTACGGGTGAAGATGTTTCTGCTGGCAAACCCGATCCGCAAGGGTATCGGATGGCGGCCGAGCGTCTGGGCGTGCGCCCGGAGGATTGCCTGGTCTTCGAAGACGCGCCCGCCGGCATTTTGGCCGGCATTGCGGCCGGCGCCGACGTGGTCGTCGTCACCGGCGCCCATGAGGCTGCAGAAGGTACTCCGCACCTGACGCTTGCCCGCTACCATGACATCGAGGTCGAACTCGCAAGCGACGGCATGCTGTCGCTGCGTCAGGCGCTATGAACGCTAGACGAGCCGAAGGTCGTTGCTGACCTTCGGCTCTGCTCAATCCGGATCAGGCGTTGAGCCAGCACTTCGTCAGCGCGTGGCCGCCCATCAGTTCGCCGTTCGGATCATCGACCCAGCCGCCGACCTTGTCGCTGGTCGCGTCGATGTAGTTGTTGAACATCGGCACGATGACGCCGCCTTCGTCGCGCAGCATCACGGCGGCCTGGCGATAAAGCGCCTTGCGCTTGGTCGTGTCGAGTTCGCCGCGCGCGGTAAAGATGAGCTTGTCGAAGTCTTCGCGCTGGAAGCGCGTGTCGTTCCATTCGGCCTTTGACAGGTAGGCGATGGAATAGACCTGATCCTGCGTCGGCCGCCCGGTCCAGTAGGACATGCTGAAGGGCTGCTTGTTCCAGACGTCCGACCAGTAGCCGTCGCCCGGTTCGCGCTTCAGGTCGATGGTGATCCCGCACTTGGCGGCGCTCATCTGGAAGAGCTGTGCCGCGTCGACCGCGCCGGGGAAAGCGACATCGGATGTCCGCAGCAGCACTGCGCCGCTGTGGCCGGACTTCTTGTAGTGGAACTTCGCCTTTTCCGGATCGAATACCCGCTGTTCAATGTCGTTGTCGAAGAGCGGGTAGCCCTTGATCATCGGCGTGTCGTTGCCGACGGTACCGTAGCCGGCGAGCACTTTGGCGACCATCTCTTCGCGGTCGACGGCGTATTTCAGCGCCAGCCGCAGGTCATTGTTGTCGAAGGGCGCCGTGTTGCAGTGGGCGATGAAGACATAGTGGCCCTTGCCCGGCACGTTGCGGATGACGACGCCTGGCAGGCGCTTGATCAGCGCCACGACCTTGGGCTCGATGCGGTTGATCATGTGGATCTGGCCGCTCTGGAGTGCTGCAGTCCGCGCGGTCGAATCGTTGATCACGGCGATTTCGATCTGGTCGGCATGGCCGCGCTCGGCAGAGCCCCAGTAGCCCTCGTGGCGCTCGGCAATGTGTTTGACGCCCGGCTCGTTGGAAACGACCTTGTAGGGGCCGGTGCCGATGCCCGCGGTCGGGTCGTCCTTGCCGCCGTTCGGCTGGATCATCAGGTGGTAGTCGCTGACGACATAGGGCAGGTCGGCGTTCGGTGACCGCAGCGTGATGACCACGCTGTCGCCGTCGGCCTTGATCGTTTCGAATTCCTGGACGAAGGGCAGGGCGGCCGACTTGGAATCGGCGTCGCCATGACGTTCAAGCGTTGCCACCACGTCGGCCGGGGTCAGTTCCTTGCCGTTGTGAAAGGTGACGTCCTT
>NZ_JAEPRP010000050.1:17144-38377 GCF_016652895.1 Ensifer sp. SSB1 | reverse complement strand
TTGAAGCGCCAGGTCTTGGCGTCGGGCGTTGCCTCGTAGGACTCGGCAAGGCGGTACTCGATCTCACCGGCCGGCGAGACCTCGAGAAGCTGCTCCCCCCAGCAGCGCCCGAGCGTGTAGGGGACCTGGCTCGCCCAGGTCGCGGGATCAAGGCTGTTCGTCGATTCGCCGCCGACAAGGCCGGCTTTCAGCGTCCCCCCTTTGACCGGCCCGGCCGCACGGGCCGCCTGCCCGAGCAGCAGGTTCGCCGACGCGACGGTCACGCCGAGCGCTGCTGCGCGCCCGAGAAACTCCCGTCGAGACAGCCTTCCTGCGGCTACCTGTTGGCTCATGAATTCCAGTTCTCTTGGCATGGCTCACTCCCTCCCTTGTAAGACCCGCCCGGCGCACCGGTATCGTTGCAGGATATTGGAGGCAGATATCGCGCCTGGATTCTTGCGGCGCGACAGTTGGTGCCGCAGATTGACTGAAGAACGTCGTGTCTTCGACCGCCGACACCGCCGGCGGCGATGGGCGGGATCAACCCTTGCGGGCGTAACGTTGCAGAATGGCGGAGATATCCGGCTCGGCTTTGTCTACATCGAGTTCGGCGCGCAGCTCGACCGCATCAAGATGCTCGAGCATGATCCGTTCCGCCATGGCGGTGTCTGGCGACTGCAGCGCGCGGATGATGCGCACATGTTCGTCGACGGCGCACTCCGGCGAATGCAGTCGGGCGAAACGCGCAAGGATCAATGAGCAGCGCGAGACGATTTCCCGGACAAAGCGCGTCAGCGCCTGCGAGCCCGTGAGTTCGGCAAGCAGAATATGGAATTCGCCCGCAAGCCGGATCGACAGCGGGCCGTGATCGGAAAGGGCTGCTTCTTCCTGCTTCACGTGCTGCTCCAGCCGCTTGACGTCGGCGCTGCCGAGGTCGGCCACCAGCCGCCGGATCACCTCTGCCTCCAGCATGCGTCTCAGCGCGAAGATATCACGGGCTTCCTCCAGCGTCGGCTCCGCTACGCAAGCGCCCTTGTTGGCTCTCAGATCGACAATACCCTCGGCGTTCAGCCTGACCAGGGCCGCGCGAACGCTGGTACGGCTGACCTTGAAGTGATCGGCGATCGTGTCCTCGGAAAGCTTCGTGCCCGGCTTCAATGCCTGCTCCAGGATCGCCTGGCGCAGGAGCTTGTAGACGACGTCGCTGCGGCTCGACTTCTCAGACAAGGTTGCCTCCCCTCAACAGGCCGATCGAGGACCGGCCGAACATGTCCCATATCCTCGATAGCGCCCGTCCACATGGTCGTCAATATTGTATACAATAATGTTGATGTTTGTATTCTCTTGTCGTATGCAATTGTTGGCGCTGAAAAAACAATGTCGGTGCCAGCCGGTTCAGGAGGAGGCGTGCGAAGAGGATCGCGCGACCTGGGCAGGCGAAACGAGGACAGCCAATGGGAGGGAACTCATGAAAAGCAGGATTCTGCAGCTCTGCGCGACAGTCGCGGGCATTGCGGTCGGACTTGTGGCGGCAACGTCTGCGAACGCGGCGACGACGCTCGAAACGGTCAAGGCGCGCGGTAAGCTGATCTGTGGCGTCTCGATGAGCACGCCGGGCTTTGCCACCGCCGATGCCAAGGGTCATATGGAAGGCTTCGACGTCGACGTCTGCCGTGCGGTGGCCGCCGCTGTCTTCGGCGATCCGGAAAAAGTCGATTTCGTCCTGACCAACATCAACACGCGCTTCCAGGCGCTCCAGTCCGGCGAAATCGACATGTTGTCGCGCCAGACGACCATGACCTTTTCGCGCGAAACGTCGCTCGGGCTCGATTTCGGCCCGACCGTGTTTTACGATGGCCAGGGGCTGATGGTGCCGAAGTCGCTTGGCGTCAACAGCGCCAAGGAGCTGACCGATGCGGCGATCTGCACGCTGCCGGGCACCACGACCGCGCAGAACCTCAGCGACTTCTTCCGCGCGATCGGCGGCAAGTTCGAGCTGGTCGTCTTCGAAAACCCGGACGAAAACCGCAACGCCTTCTTCTCCGGCCGTTGCGAAGCGATCTCGTCCGACCGTTCGGACCTTGCTTCGATCCGCGCCGTCGCCAACAACCCGGACGACTACGTCGTTCTGCCGGAAACCATCTCCAAGGAGCCGTTGGCGCCTGCCGTTCGCCAGAACGACTCCAACTGGCGTGACATCGTATCCTGGTCCGCCTGGATGCTGATGGCAGCCGAAGAGCGCGGCATCACCCAGGCCAACGTCGACGAGATGACCAAGAGCGAGGATCCGGAGATCCAGCGCATGCTCGGCGTCAACGAAGAACTCGGCAAGATGCTGAACCTCGACAACAAGTGGGGCTACAACATCATCAAGGGCGTCGGTAACTACGGCGAGGTGTTCGAGCGCAACCTCGGCACCAAGACCGCTCTCGGTCTGACGCGCGGTCCGAACACGCGCTGGAGCGAAGGTGGCCTGCTCTACGCACCGCCGTTCCGTTGAGGATTGACGGGCCCGCGCTTCGGTGCGGGCCCACCTCTCCCCATTCTGCCCTGGGCGGGATGAGGAAAAGTGCGCGCGGCTTTCCGCCCGCACCCTGCGCTAAACGATGAAAATCGATCAGGTTTTTGATTTTGGGTCACGCCGACCCAAGATCATCATGCTCCAAGGGACGGGTGCCGATGCCCCTGTTTTATGACGCGCGCATTCGCGCCTATCTCTATCAAGTGATCGCCGTTGGCCTCGTCTTGCTCGTTGCCTGGGTGATGTTCAGCACCGCGAGCGCCAATCTTGCCAAGCAGGACATCGCGACCGGTTTCGGCTTCCTGGCGCGCCAGGCCGGCTTCGTCATTACGGAAACTGCGATCACCTACGAACCGACCGATACGATCGGTCGTGCGATCCTTGTCGGCATCGCCAACACGGTCAAGGTCTCGTTGCTCGCGGCGATCCTCGGCACCATTCTCGGCCTGCTCGTCGGCATCGGGCGGTTGTCGCACAATCCTGTTCTTTCGCGGCTGATGCTTGCCTATGTGGAAGCGCTCCGCAACGTGCCGCTGCTGCTCTATCTGCTGCTCTGGTACTCGCTGATCATCTCCACGTTTCCGCCGGTCAAACAGGCGATCCAGATGCTTCCGGGCGTATTCCTGTCGAATAGCGGCCTGGTCATGCCCGCGCTGCATTGGGAAAGTGGGTTTGCGGCACTAGTTACGGCATTCCTCGTCGGCCTCGTTGCGGCCACTTTCGTTGCCCGGATGCTCGGCCGCCAGCGCGTCGTTAGCGGCAAGGACAGACCGGTCGCCTTGATCGCGACGATCGCATTTCTTCTGCCGCTCGTGGCGGTATTGCTGCTCGCCAACATTTCCGTCACCTGGGACGTGCCTGAACTCGGCCGGTTTCGCCTGAGCGGCGGCTATCACCTGCGTCCGGAGTTCGTGGCGCTTCTCCTCGGGTTGACGCTGAGCGTATCGGCAAACGTCGCGGAGATCGTCCGGGCCGGCATCCAGGCGGTCAGCAAGGGACAATGGGAGGCCGCGACGGCGCTTGGCCTGTCCCGCGCACGCACACTGAAGCTGGTGATCCTGCCGCAGGCGCTCAGAATCATTATCCCACCGCTGACGAACACCTATCTGACCGTCTTCAAGAACAGCTCGCTCGCGATCGCCATCGGCTATCCCGACCTGGTGATGGTCTCGAACACGATCATGAACCAGACCGGCCAGGCGATTGAATCCATTGCCATCTTCATGGGTGTCTATCTCGGTTTGTCGATCCTCATCTCTTTGGTGATGAACTGGTACAACGCCAAGGTCGCGCTGAGGGAGCGCTGAGTCATGACACAGATCGATACCCTCATCGGCGATCCGTCGCTTGCATCCCAGCGCGAAGCGCCACCGGCCCCGAAGGGCCGCTGGCTTAGCGCTTACTTCGGAACGCCGGGCAACGCGCTGATCACCATCCTGTGCCTTGGAACGATCTTCGCGCTCGCCAAGCTTGCGATCGGCTGGCTGTTCATCGACGCCACCTTTGTCGGCACGCCGGCGGAGTGCAAGGTGACGATCGGTGCCTGCTGGCCGTTTCTGTCAGCGAAGATGCGCTACATCTTTTTCGGCTTCTATCCGTTCGAGGAGCAATGGCGGCCGCTGACGGCGATGCTCCTGTTTCTCGGAGCCTGCATCGTTTCCATGGTCCCCAGGGTCTGGGGACGGGCCCTGTTGATCGCCTGGATCGCGGTCGTCCTCCCCGTGCTCTATGTGTTGATGGCGGGCGGGTACTTTGGCCTGACGGTCGTGCCAACGACGCAATGGGGCGGCCTGCCGCTCTCGTTCATGCTCTCCTTCATCGGGCTTGCCTGTGCGCTGCCGCTCGGGATCGCGCTGGCGCTCGCCCGGGCCTCCAGCCTTCCGGCAATCCGTATCCTGGGGGTGAGCTTCATCGAGATCGTGCGCGGCGTGCCGCTGATCAGCATCCTGTTCATGGCAACGGTCATGCTGCCGCTGTTCATGCCCAACGGCATCACCGTCGACAAGCTCATCCGCGCGCAGGTGGCGATCATCCTCTTCGCCGCCGCCTATATCGCCGAGATCGTTCGTGGCGGCTTGCAGGCGGTGCCCAATGGGCAGGTGGAGGCCGGACATTCGCTGGGCCTCCACTATTGGCAGATCATGCGCAAGATCGTGCTGCCGCAGGCGCTGAAAAAGGTCATCCCACCGCTCGTCAGCCTTTTCATCGGCTTCTTCCAGGACACGACGCTGGTAACCATCGTCGGCCTGCTCGACTTCCTCGACACCGTCCGCACCGCCATGCGCGATCCGGAATGGCAGGGTATCGCGGTGCTGGAAGGCTATGTCTTCGCGGCCGTCGTCTACTTCGTTTTTAGCGCTCTCATGGGAGCTTACAGCCGTTTCCTCGAACGATACTTCAGGACCACGCATGACTAAAGAGATCCACGTCATCCGCAATGTGCACACGCTCGTCGCCTTCGACAGCGAGCGTAACGGCCACGTCTACCTGCACGACGTCGACATCGCCTACGACGACGAAGGCTTTGTCCATGTCGGCGGTCGCTATGACGGGCAGTACCACAGCGAGAGTTCCGGCCGCGACCGGATGATCATGCCGGGTTTCGTCAACGTCCATTGCCATTCCGGCGAGGAGCCGATTTCCAAGGGCATTTTCGAGGACATGGGCACGGCGGCCCTTTGGGGCAATGCGCTCTACGAATACTCCAACCTTCTGGAGATCGATGACGACGCGATCGAGGCGTCGCTGACCGTCATGGTCGGCGACCTGATGCGCAGCGGCGTCACCACGCTGCTCGATATTGCAGGCCCGCACGAAAGCTGGCTGCCGACGCTCGCGCGAAGCGGCGCGCGTGCCTTCGTCGCACCGGGCTTCCGCGAGGCACAGTGGCATGTGGAAGACGGCCACCGTCTCGACTTCCGTTGGGACAAGGCGCGCGGACGGGATGCCTTTCAGCGCGCTCTTGAGGTCGTCGATACGGCGACTGCCCACCCCTCGGGCCGCCTCGGCGGCGTCGTGGCACCGTCGCAGATCGAGACCTGCTCGCCGGAACTGCTGCAGGATGCGGTGGCGGCAGCGCGCAAGCGTGGCGTTCCGGTCACCATCCACGCGGCGCAGACCATGGCTGAGCACGAGGAGCTCCTGCGTCGGCACGGGCTGACGGCGGTTCAATATCTCGAAAGCCTGGGCTTGCTCGGCAAGGACCTGATCCTTGGCCATTGCATCTTTGTCGACAGCCACTCCTGGACGCGGCAGCGCACGGAAGTCGACTTGCGTCTCCTGGCCGATCGCCAGACCACCGTCGCCCACTGCCCGGTCACCTTTTCGCGGAGCGGCATGGCGTTGGAATCGGTCGGCCGCTATCGGCGTGCGGGCGTCAACGTCGCCTTGGGAACGGACAGTTACCCCTTCAATATGCTGGAAGAAATGCGCCAGGCGATGATCTGTGCACGGTTGTCCGGCAAGTCCGTCTTCGATGTCGCGACCGGCGACATTCTGGAAGCCGCGACCATCGCCGGCGCGCGGGCGCTCGGCCGCGATGATATCGGTCGGATCGCCGTCGGCTCCAAGGCGGACTTCCTCGTGGTCGATCTTCGCCACCATGCGATGCAGCCGGTCTACGATTCGCTGCGCAGTCTCCTGCATTGCGCCGCCGAGCGGGCGATCGACCGGGTCTATGTCGATGGTACCTGTGTCGTCAGCGGCGGGCGGCCGACCCTGATCGACTATGACGGCGCGCTTGCAAAGCTTCAGGAAGCGCAGGACTACGCCTGCCGCAAGGCCCCCGAAAACGATCCGAAGGGCCGTGGGATGCGGACGCTGGCGCCACTCTCCCTGCCCACTGCCGGTTAGGGAAGGGCATTGCCCGCCCTTCGAAGCCTTCGAGGAGAGGCGGGCGGGAATCGATCAGTAGAAAAGGCGGTGGGCGGCGAAAAGGCAGATCAGCACCGCCGCCGCCCCGCCGGCCAATGCGCCGAGCCGCCGCTCGAGAAAGTCACGGATTTCCTCGCCGAAGCGGCGCAAGAGCCATGCGAGCAGGAAGAAGCGTGCACCGCGCGCAACGATCGCCGATACGATGAAGAAGCCGAGGTTAATGTTGGCCGCGCCCGAGAGGATGGTTACGACCTTGATCGGCGGCAGATGCGCCAGACCCGAAGTCACGAGCAGCAACGCCAGCATTTCGGAGTCAACCGACGCTTTCAGATGTTCGAACGTATCGAGCTTGCCGTAGAACTCCAGAAGCGGCCTTGCCAGCGTATCGAAAGCGTAGTGGCCGAGATACCAGCCGGCGATACCCCCAAGCACCGAGGCAACGGTGGCGACCAGCGCGTAGCGCCATGCCCGTTCCGGGCGCGCCAGCGCCATGGGGATGAGGAGCAGATCGGCGGGGACCGGAAAGATCGAGCTTTCGACAAAGGCAATGATGCCAAGCCACACGATGGCGGTCTCTCGTGTCGCGAGCGACATCGTCCAATCATAGAGGCGTCGGAGCATGGGGTTAAGGTTCGCTGTTGGTGGTAAACCTCTCTATAGCCGACCGAGCGGGGTGTAAATGTGACCGATTACGGCATTTGAGGGATTTCTCACGAGAGACAAGGTGTGGTCGCCCTAGGCGGCAGCCACACGCGCATAACGGCTCGGCGGTTGGCCGACATGGCGGCTGAAGGCGGTGCTGAAAGTGCTGGCGGAACTGTAGCCGACGCGTTCGGCGATCGCGGCGAGATCGGCATCGCGTTGCCGCAACAGGTCCTTGGCGAGCGCCATGCGCCAGACCAGCAGATATTCCATCGGCGGCACGCCGACGGCACGGGTGAAGCGCTCGAAGAAGACGGAGCGGGAGAGCGCTGCTTGGCCCGCGAGTTCCGCCACGGTCCAGGCATGGGCTGGATCGGCGTGGATTCGGCGAATGGCCGCCGCCAGCCGCGGGTCTCCCAGACCGCGCAGCAGGCCGGGTGTTGCACTTTCGCCCTGGATCGAGCGAAGTGCCTCCACGAGCATCACTTCCACAAGCCGCGCCAGAACCAGGTCCCGTCCCGGGCGATCTTCGCGCGCCTCTTCGCCCACCAGAAGTACGAGCGTCGAAAGTCGATCGATCCCGCGCAGATGCATCAATGTCGGCAGCAGTGAAACCAGCAGCCCGGCATCGGGCGAGTCGAGGACGAAATAGCCGCCGAGCAGGCGCACGTCCGGTTCGCCGTCTTGCCTGCCGTGGCGAACCTCATCCGTCGGAGCCGGGGTCACTTTCGGATCGATGAAAGTCGGCTGAACCGGCTCGAATCCCGAGAGCGTGAAGCCCGGTGTGGTCGGCAGCAGCACGAAGTCGCCTGCCTCCAGCGTGACGGCTGTCTCGCCATCGACGGCGAGCCGGCAGGCGCCCTCGACCACCGTGCAGAAGCTTGGCTGTCCGAAGTCGGCATAGCGCACCGCCCAGCGGCCTGCGCCGCTGATGCCCTTGGTGAAGACCGTGCGCGGGCGGAGAAGTTGAATGAGCTGCGAGAGCGGATCGATCATATCAGGACGATAGCAAATGAAATCAGGACTTCAAGCCGTAGATCGTCCGCATTCGCGGGGATATCCCTTATCCATCGAAACAACGGACAGGAAGTCGCGATGAAGACCGTACTGATTACTGGCTGCTCCTCCGGCTACGGGCTGAAAACGGCCCGGCGCTTTCATGCCGAAGGCTGGAACGTGATCGCCACGATGCGCGCGCCGCGGCGAGACGTCCTTCCGAGCGCCGACCGGTTGCGTGTCCTGGCCCTCGATGTCACCGATCCCGACAGCATTGCGGCTGCGATCGAGGAAAGCGGCCCGATCGACGCGCTGGTCAACAATGCCGGCGTCGGCGTCGTGGGTGCCTTCGAGGTGACGCCGATGTCTCATGTCCGCAATGTTTTCGACACCAACACCTTCGGCGTGATGGCAATGACGCAGGCGGTGATACCGCAATTCCGTGCCCGTCGGTCAGGCGCCATCGTCAACGTCACCTCCAGCGTGACACTTGCCTCGATGCCGTTGGCCGCGGCCTACACTGCCAGCAAGACGGCGATCAGCGGCTTCACCGGTTCGCTTGCTCACGAGCTGGCGGCGTTCAACGTCCGCGTCAAGCTGGTGGAGCCGGGCTATGCGCCGACGACCCGCTTCGCCCACAACACCACTCTCCGTGTGGAGGACCTGATCCCCGAGGCCTATGCCGAGTTCGCAGCGCCCATCTTCGCGCAGTTTGCCGCACCGTCTTTGGTGACGACGGAGGCAGACGTCGCCGAGGCTGTGTGGCGGGCGGCCAACGACCTGTCCGCCCAGCTCCATTTCCCAGCCGGCGCCGACGCAGTGGCGCTCGCCAGGGCGAGCTGACATCGCCTTCCCATGCGGACCGCGACGGCGCGTAGCCGCATCGGTGTCAGGCGATCCGGCGGAGACGCGCATCGGCCTCCGTCTGGTGCCTCACGCCGGATGTCGTGCGGAAGCGCTCGACCAGATCGAACAGGCCTGACGCCTGGCTTGAAAGCCGATGGGTCATGGCAGTGCTGTCTTCTACCATCGCATTGTTCTGCTGGGTCACAGCGTCCAACGACAGCATCGTCTGGTTGATGTGCTGCAGGTCGGTTGCCTGGTCGCGCGCATCGCCGGCAATCTGCTGCGTCTGCTCGTTGATTGCATGGATCTGGCCGGAGATCTCGTCGAGCGCGTCACCGGCTGCCCGCACCAGCGTAACCCCCTTCGTCACCTCTTCGGTTGAAGTCGTGATGATCGCCTTGATCTCCCGTGCGGCCAGCGCCGATTTCTGCGCCAGCTCCCGCACCTCGTGGGCGACGACCGCAAAACCCTTGCCCGCTTCGCCGGCACGGGCCGCTTCGACGCCAGCATTCAGCGCCAGGAGATTGGTCTGGAACGCGATATCGTTGATCGTGCCGATGATCTGGGAGATCGCGACCGATCCCTTCTCGATCTGGGCCATGGCGCTGACGGCATTCATCACCACCTGGCCCGAGCGATCGGAGCTTGCCTTGGCGGCAGCCGCGATCGTCGTGGCCGATGTGGCGTGCTCGGCGGTGCGGCCGATGGTGGCAGTGATAGCGCTCATCGCCGCGGTCGCTTCCTCCAGCGTTGCCGCCTGATGTTCGGTGCGCTTGGCAAGCTGCCCGATGGCGTCGCGCATCTCGCCGGTCTCGCCGTCGATGTCAGCGCTTCTTGCCTTCACGTCGCCAAGCGTGACGGCCAGGCTCTCCAGCGAGAGGTTGAAGTCCGAGCGCAGGCGGTCGAATCCGGCGCCGAAGGGTCGGTCGATGCGGGCGGTCAGATCACCATGAGACAGCCGTTCGAGCCCAGACGCCAGCATCTCCACGGCCTCGTTGATCTGGCGCGAGACCTCGGACTGGCTCGACTCGCGGGTTTGCCGTTCCCCTTCGATCATGGTGCGGGTTTCGGCAGCCTCTATTTCGAGGCGAGCGCGGTCGAGAAGCGCATCACGGAAGACGAGGACGGAGCGGGCCATGTCACCGATCTCGTCCCTGCGGTTGCGACCGACGCCGTCGATCGTCGTGTCGCCGTCGGCGAGCTGGCTCATGTCGCGAACGAGGCCGGTGATCGGGCGCGTCAGCCGGCGCGAGTACCAGATGGAGACCACCAGCGCTGCCGCAAGGACGGCGAGCGCGGTTGCGAGCGTCCAGTTGCGCAGGGCGGTAACGGCAGCAAAGGCTTCCCGCGAGGTCATGACCGCGGCCATGGTCCAGTGGGCGCCGAAAGCATCAAGGCTGGTGGCGGCCATCTGCGCTTCCTCACCGCGGAAATCGGCGAGCTTGCTGCTGACGACGCCGTCTTCTGCCGGCTGGCCCGGCGCGATCCGGGCTTTGAGCACATCGTTGTCGGTTGTGGCAGCGCTGTCGGTGAGGAAGAACCCGTCGCTGTCGAGAAGGATCGTTTCGCCCGTCTCGCCAAGGCCGGTGCGGTTGCCGACGATCTCTGCGATGCGCCCGTCGGGCATCTCCAGGATCAAGGTCCCGATCTTGCCGTCGATCGATTCCAAGGGGATGGCGATGAACGCGGCGGCGTTGCCGCCGAGTGGCGCGTAGGCCTCGTAGGAGGCAAACGCCAGTTTGCTCTTGTCTGTTCCTTCTGCCGTTTCCCGGAAGACGCGCCCAAGCCCCGTGTCTTTCCAGTCCCCGCCCCTGAGGTTGACGGCGAAGTCGCCCTTTTTGTTGAGGGAATAGACGACGTCACCGCTGAGATTGGCAAGCAGTACGTCGCGGTAGCCGTGAGCTTCGGCGAAGCGGCGGAAGAACGGGTGATAGCGCGCATGGAGCGCGTCGTAATCGTCGACGCCGGCGGTGCTGTAGAGCGCACGCTTGTCTTCGGCGTTGGGGTTTTCGGTCAGGTAGCGGCGTTGCAATTCGCTCTTGGCCTTGTCGCCGAACTTTGCGGCCGCGCCATTCAGGTCGCTGAGCGCCTTCGATACTGATTTTTGAACCTGCAGATTGCGCAGATCGTTTTCCACGGTGGTGAGGTAATGGCGAAGCTCGTTTCGGCGGGCGTCGGCAAGCGCCTCCAGCTTCTCGATCGCCGCGCGTGATGACAGGTCGCCACTGACCTTCAGGCTGGCAAGGCTGGTTGCAGCAATAGAGAAGGCAGCCAGAGCCGCCGCTGCGAGGGGTAGCTTCGCGGACAAACGCATAACAATCACCGGACGTGCGAGGGGAAGAGGGGCCATGCCGAAGGGCTGGTCGCGACGCCTCATGCGCCCGGCGGGAGACCTCCCGCGCGGAGAGTTATACGGCCTGATGTTACAGTTTGATGACGTTTGAATGACAATGCCGAAGTTTGGCTTGTGAACCTATCTCGATAGGGCTCCATTGAGAAAGATTTCTGCGCAACGCTCCGCGCGCGCCATGATCGTCGCTTCATCGATGTCGCGGATGCGGCCCATCATGACGGCGCGTTGCGGCTCCATCGCCATCATGCCGCGCAGCATTCCTGCCGCCATATGGGGATCGTCGATTACGAGGCGGCCGTGAGCCGACTGTGCCCTCAGCCAGCGCTCCAGCGTTGCGTTTGTCCGCTCGATCGCCCGCTCCCAGAAGGTGGCGGCGATCTCTGGAAAGCGCGCCGCCTCTGCGAGCACCAGGCGGATGATGGCGATTGTGTCTGAGGCCAGCACAAGGTGGCCATAGGCGGCGAGCAGCCGTACGAGACCGGTCTTCACGCTCACGGCGTCAAGGTGCTCCTCATCGGCTTCGAGCACGAACTCGGCGATCCTGAGGGAGATGACGCGTTCGAAGAGATCGGCCTTGGTCGGAAAGAGGCGATAGAGCGTCTTGGTGGAGACGCCGGAATTCTGGGCGATGACGTTGATGTTGGCGGTCTCGTAACCGAGGTCGCAGAATTGCCTTTCGGCGGCGAGGATGATCACCTGCCGCGTCTCGTCGTCGGAGCGGACCTGCGGGCGGCCGCGGGAACGTGGTGATTTCTGCTTTTCGACCATTGCGACTTTCCAAATTCCTTGGCGATTTCTAGTCGTCATCACGCGGGAAAGCAAACGTTTTCCGAAGTGGGCATTCGGATGGTGGCGGCGTTCCCCGTGCCCTTGACCGGATATTGCGGCCTTTGCGAACACGCCCTAGTTTTGCGATATGGCGACGTCGAAGCTCACGACCTACCGCGCCAAGCGGGACTTTTCCAGGACGCCGGAGCCTGCCGGGAGAACCGGCGGGGAGGGCAATCGTTTCGTCGTGCACAAGCATCATGCCACCGCCGATCACTATGATCTGAGGCTTCAGGTCGGCGACGTGCTGAAAAGCTGGGCGGTTCCCAAGGGGCCGTCGCTCAACCCGGCCGACAAGCGCCTGGCGGTCGAGACCGAAGATCATCCGCTCGACTATATCGATTTCGAGGGTGTCATTCCGGAAGGCGAATATGGCGGCGGGCCGATGATCGTCTGGGATGCCGGCGTGTGGGCGCCGATGGACGATATCGAAAAGAGCCTGAGGACCGGGGCCTTCAAGTTTCGACTGGCCGGCGAGAAGCTCAACGGCGGCTGGATGCTGACACGGCTGAAATCGAAATCGGACGAGGAAGACCAGCGTAACTGGTTGCTTTTCAAGGAACACGACCTTGCAGCGAGCCCTGACGTCGACATCCTGGAAACGCGCCCCGAAAGCGTGAAAAGCGGACGGCGGATTGAAGAACTGGTCGAACAGCCGAAGAAACCGTCGAAACGGGCCGTTCTCAAACCCGGCGCCTTGGCGGGCGCCGTGAAAGGCCCGAAGCCGCTGCGCATCGAGCCGCAGCTAGCGAGCCCGACACCGAAACCGCCGGGCGGCCTGCCGGGTAAGGAGGTCTGGCTGCACGAGATCAAGTTCGACGGCTATCGCACCATGGCAGATATTTCGGATGGCAACGTCAAGCTGATTACCCGCAGCGGGCTCGACTGGACGAAGCGCTACGGCGATCTGCCGGATGCGTTTCGGAAGCTGCCCTGCCGCGGAGCGATCATCGATGGCGAAATCGTCGTGCTCGACGACAAGGGGATCAGCCGCTTCGGGCTCTTGCAGGACGCGCTTTCGACCGGCGTCGACAGCAAACTCGTCTTTTATGCTTTTGATATCCTCTATCTCGACGGGTGGAACTTGACCGAGGTCGGGCTGGAAAGACGCAAGGCGCTGCTGGCCCAACTGCTCGAAGAGCAGGTGTCCAGTCGCTCGGCCATCCAGTACAGCGACCATGTCGAAGGTGATGGGCGTGGGCTTTACGACCAGGCTTCAGAGCTGGGGCTGGAAGGGATCGTCTCGAAGCGCGCTTCGGCACCCTATCGGAGCGGCCGCACGCAGACCTGGACCAAGACGAAGGCGCTTCAGTTCGGTGATTTCGTGATCGCCGGCTACACGACCTCGCAGGCAGCTGAAGGCCTTGCTTCCCTCGCTCTCGGCGAATGGGAGGAGGGCGAACTTCACTATCGAGGCAAGGTCGGTACCGGTTTCGATGCGGAGACGGCCGAGCAGTTGCTCGTCCGGCTGGAGGCGCTGCGCGGCGATGCCACCGCGCTCGATGGCGCGCCAAGGGAAATCGCCTGGGTTCGCCCGGTGCTGAGCGCTCGCGTCCACTACTCCAACCGGACGACCGACAATCTCCTGCGTCACGCCGTGTTCAAGGGACTACGCGATGTCGAGCTTTCGGCGCCGGCACGGGCGCCGCGCAAGCGGCTGATCACGGATGCGGATCTTGCAAGCATCCAGGTGACCAACGCAGACCGCCGGGTGTTCGGCAAATCCGGGCCGACCAAACTCGACGTTGCCGTCTACTACGCGCTAGTCGGCGACTTCATGCTGCCGCACATTCTCGGGCGGCCGGTCTCGCTCTTTCGTTGTCCTACCGGAAAACACGCGGACTGTTTCTTCCAGCGCCATCCCTTTACCGGCATGCCACCTTCGATTGTCAGCTTCACGTCGACCAATTCGGAAGGTGAGAGCAAGTCCTTCCTCTCGATCGAAGGCACGAAGGGCTATCTGGCCCTGGCGCAGTTCGGCGTCATCGAGCTTCATGCCTGGGGCACGAAGCGCGAAAGGCTGGAGAAACCCGATCGCGTCGTGTTCGATCTTGATCCCGGGCAGGGCATCGCCTGGCGCGACGTGGTCGAGGCCGCAGTCCATATTCGTGGAGAACTTGAGGCGCTGGGCCTCGTTCCCTTCGTGAAGACGTCCGGCGGCAGCGGCATCCATATCGTGGTGCCGGTGAAACCGAAACTCGACTGGAAGAAGACGCACCAGGCGACGAGCGCAATCGCGACGCGTCTGGCGGCGACCGCTCCCCAGACCTTCACCACAACGATGGGCAAGGAAAACCGCATCAAGCGGATATTCATCGACTTCCATCGTAATGCCCGCAGCCACACGGCGGCCGCACCCTATTCCTTGCGTGCACGCACAAATCTGCCCGCCTCGACGCCACTCAACTGGCCTGATCTGGAGACTATCGACGCTCCGGAGGATTTGAACTATTCTTCGCTGCCTGGACTTCTGGATACTTTTGGCGATCCTTGGGCCGATATCGACGACTTTGCCAAGGATTTGCCGCTTCTGTCCGAAACGAGGACGTAATGCGTTTGGCCGCGTAGGAGACATCAATGGCGCCCAGGGCAAGTTGGAAAGGTTATCTGAAACTCAGTCTCGTCAGTTGCCCCGTCAGGCTCTATCCGGCGACCAGCTCGAGCGAACGCATCAGCTTCAATCAACTGCACAAGGACACCCATAACCGGATCAACATGAAGCCGGTCGACCCCGAACTCGGCCTCGTCGAGCGCTCGGATCTAGTCAAGGGTTATGAATACGAAGACAAGAAATACATCATCATCGAGGACAGCGATCTCGACAGCGTCAGGATCGAGTCCAATCATACGATGAACATCGAGGCCTTCGTCGATGAAGGCTCTGTCGACGTGATTTACCAGGACGCGCCCTATTATCTCGCCCCCGACGGCGCGATGGCGGAGGAAACCTTCGTCGTGCTGCGCGAAGCGCTGAAAAAAAGCGGCAAGGTGGCGATCGCGCGCCTCGTGCTTTCGAGCCGCGAACGTGTCGTGACCATCGGTGCGCGTGAAACCGGCATGTTCGTGTGTACGCTGAGAAATCCGAGCGAAGTGCGCGGGACTGCTGAATATTTTGGCAATGTACCCGTTGGTCACCCGGACCCGGAAATGCTGCAACTCGCCGAAGCCTTGATCCAGCAGAAGATGACGGTCTTCGATCCGAAGAACTATGAGGACCGCTACGAGATCGCGCTGATGAAGATGATCCGCGAGAAGCTCAAAGGCCATAAGCCGATCATTGCGGCAGCCCCGGAGCGTGGCAACGTCATCAACCTCATGGATGCGCTGAAGGCGAGCCTGTCGCAGTCGAAGCCGCCGGCAAAGAGCAAGACCAAGGCCGAACCAGCGGCAAAGGAAACTGGCAAGGCGGCTGCTCCTGCCAAGCGTACGTCCGCAAAACCGGCGGCGAAGAAGAAAGCCTGATGGTGGTTGCAGGCCAGACATTTGGTATCGTCGGGTCGCTTGCGGCCTTCCCGCGCCGGCTTGTGGCGCGGGAGGTCGAACGCCAGCACGGCCACTTGCGCCGTGGCGTCACGCGCCAAACGACCTATCTGGTATTCGGCCGCAGCCTGCTTGCGAAATCGAGCGAAGCGGAGATCGAAGCCCGTTTCGGCGCCGAACTTGCGGCCGGGCGCTGGCCTATCAGCGAGAACGGCTTTCTTCGCCTCCTGGGCCTGATGTCGGTGCCAGTGGCGTCAGCGCTCACGCGCCAGTCGCTGGTCGATCAGGCCAGGCTTTCTCCGCGGGTCTTCGACCTGCTTTCCCTGTTTGATGCCTTCGAACATGACAGCGAGCCCTATTCGTTCCGCGACCTGATCCTCGCCAGGAAATATGCCGAGTTGATAGCCAGCGGGGCAAGCTGGAGCACGATCGCAAGGTCCGTTCACCGTTCGGGACAGGTCGCTTCTTTGACGGCGCTTTCGCTGCATCACGGCGGTAGCGATGCGATCTATGCCCGGAGCGCCGAGGGACTGAGCGAGCTGAATGGGCAATTGCTCTTCGATCTCGGCACGCCCGACGATGCCGCCTTGGAAGACCTCTTTGATAGGGCCGAGGAGGCGGAAGCGAATGGCGACTACGAGGAGGCTGCCGCCTTCTATCAGCGCTATCTCGCGATGGACCGGACGGATTCTGTTGCGGCTTTCAACCGCGCCAATTGCCTGAAGGCGGCGGGACGAGAGCTGGACGCCGCGCATGACTATGCCCGCGCGATCAAGCTCGATCCCTCCTTCGTCGAGGCCTGGTTCAACCTTGCCGGGCTGATGAGTGAAAGGGGGCGGATCGACGCGGCGCGCAGGCATCTGAAGAAGGCGATCGAGCTTGACAGCGACTATGCCGACGCTGTCTTCAATCTGGCGAAACTCGAATTCGATGACGGCGCTCTCGCTGAGGCGCGGCGATGGTGGAGCCGCTATCTCGAACTCGATAGCGATAGCGAATGGGCGCGGACGGCGGAGCGCGGCGTGCAATATGTCGATCTGCAGGGCCGGCCAAGGACAGCGGGCTGATAATGAGCGACAAATTCCTTTTCGACGGACCTGGGGATGCGGCCGTTACCATTCTTCTTGCACATGGTGCGGGCGCGCCGATGGATTCCGCCTCGCTGAATGCGACCGCCAAGGCGCTCGCCGCAGCAGGCTTTCGCGTTGCTCGTTTCGAGTTCGGCTATATGGCAGCAAGACGCACGTCGGACGGGCGCAAGCCGCCGCCCCGCGCTGAAACACTCAACCCGGAATATTTGGCCGCTATCGAGGCGCTGGGAGCGAAGGGACCGCTCATCATCGGCGGCAAGTCGATGGGTGGGCGCGTCGCCAGCATGGTCGCCGATCAGCTGCACGCCGCCGGCAAGATCACCGGGCTGCTCTGCCTCGGCTATCCCTTCCATCCGCCGGCAAAGCCCGAGCAGTTGCGCACAAAGCACTTGGCCGATCTTAGGACGCCGACCCTGATCTGCCAGGGGACCCGCGACGAGTTCGGCACGCGCGAGGAGGTTCCTGGCTATACGCTTTCCGACGCGATCGAAGTCCTGTGGCTCGAGGATGGGGATCATGATCTCAAGCCGCGCAAGAGCCTTTCCGGTTTTTCGGCGGCCGATCATTTGAGGACCGTGGCCGATGCGGTGGCGGCCTGGGCTGCCCGGCTGACACGCTGATCCGATCGCCGGGATGAAGATCGCCAGCTTCAACATCAACGGCATCAACAGGCGGCTCGATAACCTGCTCGCCTGGCTGGAGGAAACCAAGCCGGATGTTGTCTGTCTGCAGGAACTCAAGGCCACCGATCGGCAGTTCCCGCGCTCGGCGATCGAGGCGGCCGGTTATGGCGCCGTTTGGCAGGGGCAATCCGCGTGGAACGGTGTGGCGATCCTCGCCCGTGACAGCGAGCCGGTGCTGACCCGCGTCGGTCTCGACGGCGACCCGTCGGATGCCGAGGCGCGTTATATCGAGGCTGCCGTTAGTGGCATCCTGGTCGCCTGTCTCTACGCGCCCAACGGCAACCCGCAGCCGGGCCCCAAGTTCGTTTACAAGCTTGGCTGGCACGAGCGTCTGGCCAAACATGCCGCCGAACTCTACGCGCTCGACCTGCCTGTCGTGCTTGCCGGCGACTACAACATCGTGCCGGAGCCGCGCGACATCTACCCGACAACCTCCTATGACGACAATGCGCTGGTCCAACCCGAAAGCCGCGCCGCATTCCGCGATCTTCTCGACCAGGGCTGGCTCGATGCGCTGCGCAAGATCCACCCGAAAGACCAACTCTTCACATTCTGGGACTATCGCCGGAACCGCTGGCAACGCGACGCGGGGCTCCGGCTCGATCATGTGCTGCTCAGCCGCAAGCTTTTCCGCAAGCTCACCGGTGCCGGCATTGACCGCGAGGCTCGTGGCATGGAGGGGGCGAGCGACCATGCGCCGGTGTGGATCACGCTTCGCGATTGAGATGACAATACTGCGGGGAGACTGCACGTCCCTGCGCCACGATGATGATACTGTTTCGCCTCGCAAGCTGCTATTCGCAGCGACGATCCGGGGTAAACCCCGTCCGGTCTAGCAGATGACTGGGCCACCGCGACATTCAGCCTAGCCAACACGAAGGAGAACCGCATGAAAATCAGCGCACGCAATCGCCTCAAGGGCAAGATCGTCGAAGTCGTCAAGGGCGCCACCACCGCCCATGTCCGGATCGACGTCGGCGGCTCGATCGTGACCGCAGCGATCACCAACGAGTCGGTCGACGAACTCGGCCTGAAGGTCGGCGGCGAAGCCTACGCGGTCATCAAGGCCTCGGACGTCATGGTCGGCATCGACTGATAGGCTTGCGGCAGGGGCGTGCGGATCGACCGCCGCGCCCTGCCAAACCGCAGCCGGATCACGCCTTCTGGCAATGATGCACGTTGCCGTCGCCGGTCTCAAAGTCGCCGCGCTGCGGCGGCGCAATCGGCTTGAACAACGTCCGGTCGGGCTTGAGATCGATGAGCGGCGTGCCGTCAAGGCAATCGAGACCGCGCACGAGAAGGCTCGAGCCTTCCACGGCTTCGAGCTTGACGATCGAGGTGCCGATCGGGTTCGGCCGAACCGGCGAGCGCAGCGAAAATGTCCCATGGACTTCGCCATTGCTAGCGGGGCTTTGCAACACCAGGTCACGCCGCGAACGGTCGAGCCAGTAGAGGATTTCCAGCCGCTCGAACGCCTCCACGCCTGTCAGCGCCAGAACCCAGGGTTCGAAGATTTCGATGCGGCAGAGCGGGCCGTCATGCCGGCCCTGGCGTGGGGTTTCCATGCGCGACGTCCAGGGCGTGGAAATGCGGCCGATGAAGACGAGGCCGGCGTCGGTTGGCGCGGGCGGTGCCACGGCCACCTCGTTCTCACGGATTTCGTTCTGGCGAACCATCGTCTGTTCCTTTCCTTGCAGAGGGGGTGGTGAGGCGCGGCGCACAGAGACGGGCCGCGCTGCCGTCGATTGAGCCGATCACCACATCGATGTCGTAGAGTTGTTTGAGGGCGGCGGGCGTCAACACGTCCTTGGGTAAGCCGAGCGCGATGAGCTTTGCGGCGTGGAGAAGGGCGACGCGGTCTGCGACCAGGAAGGCGTGATCCGGATTGTGCGTCGAAAGCACGACCGAAAGTCCGCGTTCTGCGAGCGTCCGGACATGCGACAGCACCCGCATCTGGTTGCCGTAGTCGAGATTGGCCGTCGGCTCGTCCATGACGAGGATGGCGGGTTCTTGCGTCAGCGCGCGGGCAATCAGCACGATCTGGCGCTCGCCGCCGCTGATCTCGGTATAGGGACGCATGGCAAGGTGGGCCACGCCGAGGCCGGCAAGCGCGTCCTGAGCAATCCGACGGTCGCGGGCGCCAGGCGACGAGAACGGCGCGAGATGAGGGGTTCGCCCCATCAATATCACCTCCAGCACCGTAAACGGAAAGAGCGCTGCATGCGCTTGCGGTACATAGGCGATCTGTTTGGCGCGTTCGTGCCGCGACCGGGCGGAAAGCGGTCGTCCGTCCAACAGAATGTCTCCAGCCCTGACTGGTAGGAGGCCGAGGACGGTCTTGAACAGGGTCGTCTTGCCGGCGCCGTTGGGGCCGAGCAAGGCCAGAACCTCGCCCGATGCAAGCGACAGGGAGACATTCTCGCCCACCGAGCGTTCGCCATAGCCAAAGGCGAGATCCCTGATTTCCAGCGTCATTGCCAGGCCCTCCGGCCGGAGGCGAGCAGCCACAGGAAGAAGGGGGCGCCAACGGCAGCCGTCAGGATGCCGAGCGGCACTTCGATCAGCGCAATGCTGCGCGCCAGCATGTCGACAACGAGCAGATAGGCAGCGCCAGATATCATCGAGGCCGGCAGCAAGCGGCGGAAGTCGGGGCCGACCAGCATGCGCGCGATGTGCGGGATGACAAGGCCGATCCAGCCGATGACGCCGCTGACGGAGACGGTCGCCGCCGTGATCAGCGTTGCCGCCGCGATCAGCAATGCGCGGGTCAGACGCGTGTCGACGCCCAGGGTCTGGGCTTCCTCGTCGCCGAGTGTCATCAGGTTCATGCGCCAGCGAAAAAGCACCAGCGGCACCAGCCCGATCAAAAGCGCCGGCAGGATCGAGACGACGTCGAGGCGGGTGATCGCAGCCAGGCTGCCGAGCAGCCAGTAGGTGATCGCCGGCAGCTGGTCATAGGGATCGGCGAGAATCTTGATCAGCGATATGCCGGCACCCACGAGGGCGCCGATGGCAATCCCTGCCAGGACCAATGTCAGGGCCGGATCGCGTCCGCGGATTGCCATGCCGACGGCATAGACCGCAGCGACCGCAAGCAGCCCGCCGGCAAAGCTGATCGCCTGGATTGCGAGGACCGGCAGCGACAGAAAGATGCCGATGACGGCGCCGAGACTTGCGCCGCCGGAAACGCCGAGAATATCCGGCGAAACGAGCGGATTGCGGAAAAGCCCCTGATAGGTGGCGCCGGCCGCGGCGAGTGCCGCGCCGATCAGCATTGCGCCTGCAACGCGCGGCAGCCGCACGTTCCAGAGCACGGTCGAAAGAACGGGATCGCTCGGCAGTCCCGATAGGGCCGCGCGCAACGCCCCTGCGATCTCCGCCGGGCCGGCATATTTGCCGACCGACATCGACACCAGGGCCAGCAGGAAGAGGGGGCCGACGAGGAGCCAGAGATTGCCCTTGCACCCATCGGCCGCCATTTCCGATGTTTCCTGTCTCCGGTTCATTTCGAGGCCGGCACCGCCCCCTTCAGGAGCGTGGCCGCTTGTTCGTCCGTCAGGTCGAACTGGTAGAACAGCTTGTAGAAGTCGCGGGTCTCAGCCTTCAGGTCACCCTTGGCGCTTTCCGGATAGAACAGCTTCTGCAGCCAGACGACGCCGATCAGTCGGTTGATCGCAGGCGGCGAGTCGAACCAGCCGTAGGGCAGGGACGGCGCGGTGAACACCCGACCGGTCGTGACGGCCTTGACGTCGGCCCAGAGCGGGTCCTTCTTGGCCGAGGCCGCAAACTTGCCGCTTGCAGCGATGATGACGTCCGGGTTCCAGGAGAGGATCTGTTCGAGCGACACCTGGGTCAGGCTGCCCTTGCCGGCTGCCGCCGCGACGTTCTCGGCGCCGACGGCTTCGAGGATCTCGACATTGATCGAGCCGGAAAGTCCCGTT
>NZ_JAEPRP010000050.1:0-17134 GCF_016652895.1 Ensifer sp. SSB1 | reverse complement strand
CTTCGGGGCCGCGACCATAATAGACGCGCGGTCGCTGATCGGCCGGTATCTTGGCGAGACTGTCGTTCAGGTCCTTGATCCGCTGATCGGCATAGGTTGCCAGCGTCTCGGCGCGTTCGGTCACGCCGAGCAGGGCGCCGACGTCACGCAGCGTCTTGCCGCTATCGGCGAAGCGGCCGTCGATCAGCACGTAGGGAATGCCGGTCTGCGCCTGCACCTTGTCGGCGAGCGAGCGGTAGGTGTCGTTGACGGTGCCGACGTCGAGAATGATGTCCGGCTTGGCGGCAAGCACCGCCTCGACATTGGCGCTGCCGCCCTTGCCCGTGAGCTGGCCGTAGGTCGGCAGGTCCCGGACCGACGGCATGAGATATGCCTCTTGCTCCTCCGTCGGCTCGCGCACCCAGCCGGCGAGTTTGTCCGGAGCCAGGACGTAGGTGAGCACCGAGGCCGGCGGACCGGCGGCAAGCACGCGGGTGATGGTATCGGGAACCTCCACCTTTCTTCCGGCGGCATCGGTGATCGTACGCGCCTCGGCTGCGCCTGAGGCAAGGCCGAGCATGGCGGAAAAGATTATCGCAAGAGATTTCAACATGGAGGCCACGATAGCGAGAGGGATCGGTCGGGCCGCACTATGGCATGCCGTTATATCTCATGGAATATATTGATTTCGTGATTTGCGATGGTGGGGCTGCACCCTGATGCATTGCGATACAAATCCGCTCCTGTCGGAAACATCCGCGATACGTAGCGATGGTCCTCTGCCGCACGTGACAAGCGATCTGTGCCTCGGGCATCGATCCCATGCGGAGAGACGGTGATGATCCTCTTTGTTGTAGCCTATCTTGCCGGCGTGCTGACGATCGTCAGCCCGTGCATCCTGCCGGTGCTGCCATTCGTGTTTGCCCGCGCCGGCCAGCCTTTTTCCACCAGCATTCTCCCGATGCTGCTCGCCAAGATCGTGACCTTTGCAGGTATCGCCTCGCTTGCAGCCATCGGCGGCAACTGGGCGGTGCAGGCGAACGCCTATGGCCGCTACGCAGCGATCGCGATGCTCGCCGTCTTCGGCGTGACACTGCTCTCGACTCGGGCTGCCGCCTTTGTGACCGGTCCGTTCGTCGAGCTCGGCAACCGATTGTCGAGGAAGGCGGCGACCGGGGAGAAGGGCGGCGTCGGCGGCTCGATCCTCCTTGGCGTTGCGACCGGTTTGCTCTGGGCGCCCTGCGCCGGTCCGGTGCTCGGTCTGGTGCTGACCGGGGCGGCGCTGAACGGCGCGAATGTGCAGACGACGCTGTTGCTTGTCGCATATGCGGCCGGTGCTGCGACCTCGCTGGCGCTCGCTGTTTTGGCAGGCGCCAGAGTATTCGCGGCGATGAAGCGCTTCCTCGGCATCGGCGACCGCATCCGCCAAGGTCTCGGCGTTGCAGTGCTTGCCGGCGTTGGCGCGATCGCGCTGGGCCTCGACACCGGACTTTTGGCGCAGCTTTCCTATGCGAGCACGTCGGGCGTTGAACAGTCGATCCTCGATCGCCTGCGCAGCGCTGCATCGCCCGTGGACGTCGCAAGCACCCGTATGACCCTTGCCGCAAAGGATACGCGACAGGCGGCCTATCGCAGCGACCTTCCGGTCGAAGGACAGTTTCCGTCGCTTGACGGTGCAGTTCAGTGGCTGAATTCGAAGCCGCTGACGCCGGCCGAGCTTCGCGGCAAGGTCGTCCTTGTCGATTTCTGGACCTATTCCTGCATCAACTGCATCCGCACCATCCCCTATGTCAGGGCCTGGGCCGAGAAGTACCGGGATCAGGGCCTCGTCGTCATCGGCGTGCACGCTCCGGAATTCGCCTTCGAGAAGCAGATCGGCAACGTCGAGAAGGCGGTGCGCGATTTCAAGATCAACTATCCGGTGGCGATCGACAACGATTTCATCATCTGGCGCGCCTTCTCCAACAACTACTGGCCGGCCCACTACTTCATCGATGCGGAGGGACAGGTCCGTTACACCCATTTCGGCGAGGGCGACTATGAAGGTTCCGAGCGCGTGATCCAGGAACTGTTGGCGGAGGCGGCGGGAAAGCGGAAGACCGAAAACGGGCTCGTCGCGCCAAAGGCCGCGGGCGCGGAAGCCGCGCCTGACCTCGCACGGCTCGGCTCCGGCGAGACCTATATCGGCTATGCGCGGGCCGAACACTTCGTCTCGCCGGAAGGCGTTTCGGCCGACGCCGCCCAGCGCTACACCGTTGGCGAGCCCCGCCTCAACGAATGGGGCCTCACCGGCAACTGGACTGTCGGCGCCGAAGAGGCGCGCCTCAATGCGGCAGGTGGGGGTATCACCTATCGGTTCCGGGCCCGCGACCTGCACCTGGTGCTTGGGGCCGGTGCTGGCGGCAAGCCAATCCCATTTCAGGTGACGGTCGATGGGGCCGCGCCCGGAGCGGACCATGGTGCCGATATCGACGAGAGTGGCAAAGGCGCCGTCACGGTGACCCGCCTTTACCAGCTTGTGCGTCAGTCAGGAGCTTCGCGGGAACGAACGTTCGAAATCCGCTTTCTGGAGCCCGGCGCGGAAGCCTTCGTTTTCACCTTTGGATGAGAGTTGGACATGAGCGACAAACAAAAGCAGCGGGGGCGCACCTGGTCCGTCTTCACCCGACTTGTCGTCGCCGCGACCATGGTCGGCGGTGGATTGACCTTCGCGCTCAACGGGCAATCGGCGGCACAGGAGGCAAAGCCTGTGCCGAAGGCACTTCACGATATCGCGCCGGCCGAAGGACGCCAGACAGCAGTGTTGGCCGGCGGTTGCTTCTGGGGCGTGCAGGCCGTGTTTCAACATGTGGCCGGCGTTACGGGTGTCACGTCAGGATACGCGGGCGGCAGCGCAGGTACGGCGACCTACGAGCAGACGGAAACCGGCACCACCGGGCATGCTGAAGCAGTGGAAATAACGTTCGACCCGAAGCAGGTGAGCTACGGCAAGTTGCTCGAGATCTACTTCTCCGTCGCCCATGATCCGACGCAGCTTGGCGGGCAGGGACCTGACAGTGGACCACAATATCGATCCGCAATTTTCCCGCGCAATGACGAGCAGGCGAAGGTTGCCGCCGACTATATCGCGCAACTGAACGCGGCAAACGTCTTCGCCCGGTCGATTGCGACGACGATCGAGCCCGGCAAGGCTTTCTATCAGGCCGAGGCCTATCACCAGAATTACGTCTACAACAATCCGGGCCAGCCCTATGTCGTCATCTACGAGCAACCGAAGATCGGCGCTCTGCATCGCCTGTTCCCGGGCCTCTTTCGCGAGAAGCCCGTGCTTGTAGCGGACAGTGCTGCTTAGCTGATGAGGAGCCGTGGGCCTCCCGGCGGGCCAAGCCAGTTCGGTCTTTTACACAAGGATACAGTTTCGCGGCCGGCTGCACACACCCGCGATACGCCCAAATGACACTCTGGCTGCGAGCACGTTTCGAGCCTTTGGCGGCGAAACGCCGCTGCGGTCATGATCAACGGAAGGAGCCACCATGCGTATCTTCGCAACAGTTTTCGCCATCGCCGCGCTCGCGGCTGCGCCATGCGCCTGGGATACCGACCCGAGCGAGCCCTCGCCTCTTGCCGCACTCGTCTCCGGTTCCGGATCAGCAACGGTTGCTGAGCAGGGAGCAGGATTGCTGCAAGAGGCGCCGCACGAGGAGCTTGCCGATCCATTCTTCAACTGATGATAGTACCGCCGAGACGGGCGGCCTGAACCTTTGATGCCAATCAACCTGGAGGAAAGTGACATGCTGGAGAAAACGAGAGAGCGCCAGACGAGCGGGGCTCGGACAGTATTTGTCAACGAGTTGACCAACGGGGTCCTCGACCCGACCGAACCGATGCTTGGGCCTGTCGCTGATGGCGGTGTCATCATCGCGAACACGGCGCCGGGATGTTGGGGGCCGATGATCACGCCGGAGATCCGTGGCGGACATGAGGTGACACGCCCTGTGGCGGTTGCGGGCGCTGAAGTCGGCGATGCGATCGCTATCCGGATCCGCTCACTGATCGTCACCTCTGCGGCGACGGCTTCGGGCAACGACGAGGTGGTGGCGGGACGCTTCAACGGTGATCCCTTCTGCGCGGCCGTTTGCCCGGGTTGCGGCACGGAATGGCCGCGTACGCGCGTGGAAGGTATCGGCCAGACTGCGATCCGCTGCGAGAAATGCGGCGCGGACGCGACGCCCTTCGTCTTCACCAACGGCTACACGATCGCCTTCGACGATGAGCGCCAGGTGGGGCTGACCGTCGGCAAGGCAATAGCGGAGACCTTCGCCACGGATGCGGAACGGCTGCTGGCCTTGCCGGACAGCTCGATCCAGCACCCCATTCTGACCTTTGCACCGGCCGACCTCGTCGGGGTTGCCACAAGGCTAAGACCATTCCTTGGCCAATTGGGCACGACGCCGTCGAAGGCGATGCCGGACTCGCACAATGCCGGCGATTTTGGCCAGTTTCTGACCGACGCTCCCCATGCCTATTCCCTGACCGCGGACGAACTCGCCAGGCACAAGACCGATGGCCACATGGATGTGAACACGGTGCGGGAAGGCGCGATCCTGATTTGCCCTGTCAAGGTGCCTGGCGGCGGCATCTACATGGGCGACATGCACGCGCTGCAGGGAGACGGCGAAATTGCCGGCCATACCTGCGACGTGGCCGGCACGGTGACGCTGGAGGTTCATGTCATCAAGGGGCTCAAGATCGACGGGCCGATCCTCCTGCCGGTGCTGGATGACGTGCCTTTCCTTGCGCGCCCGCTCAACGAGGCGGAACGCACCAGGGTTTCAGCACTTGCGCGCACGCACGGTGTCCGCGATGTCGAGGCCGATGCGCCGGTGACCTTCATCGGCACTGGTGCGAACCTCAACGATGCGACGACGAACGGGCTGGAACGGGCGGCAGAACTGCTCGGCCTCAGTGTTCCCGAGGTGATGAACCGCGCGACGATTGCAGGTGCCATCGAGATTGGTCGCCACCCGGGCGTGGCGCGGGTGACGTTCCGCGCTCCGCTCAATCTGCTCGACGCAAAGGGCATCGGCTCGTTTGCACGCAGTCTCTACAACCTCTGAGCCGCCTGCGTCTTGCAGGGAGCCGATTGCGAATGAAGAGCGGGGTCGACGTGATGTCGGCCCCGTCTTCTTTTGCGGACGTCGCAGTGCAGCGGGAGAACTCCTGGGGCACATCGTATCGCTCTGCCGCAATCCTGGCTCTCCAGACATTGAGATACACAGACGTTGCTCCCGAACACATCACGGATACACCGCGCACGCATGGTCACCGCGAAGTTGGATTGCATCGCACAGACGCGATCCTGACCTTCGGCAGTCGATATCTATGGCTTGAAATGCAGGAAATATGACATTTGAGACATTGCCGTTTCGCCTTACCATCGAGGCTCCCACCAAGGCAAAGGAGCTTGAAATGAGCAGGAATTCCAAGGGTACGGCACTGATCACCGGCGCGTCGTCCGGCATCGGTGCGATCTACGCCGATCGCCTGGCCCGCCGCGGCTTCGACCTGATCCTCGTTGCCCGCAACCGTGAGCGACTGAATGGTCTCGCCAGCCGTCTGGCGGACGAGACGGGGCGCGCCATCGAGGTCGTCGCTGCCGACCTCGGCAACAGGGATGATGTGAGGCGGGTCGAGAAGATCCTTCAGAGCGATGCGAGCCTCACGGTGTTGATCAACAATGCCGGCGTCGGCGCCACCGCGCCCCTGCTTGCCTCCGATGTCGACAAGATGGAGGAGATGATCACGCTCAACGTCAGCGCACTGACGCGGCTGACCTATGCGGCGGCACCTGGATTCGCCGCGCGCAGCACTGGCACGATCATCAATATCGCCTCCATCGTCGGCGTTGCGCCCGAGCTTCTGAACGGCGTCTACGGCGGGACCAAGGCCTTCGTGCTGGCCTTCACTCTGTCGCTGCAGAAGGAGTTCGCCGACAAGAACGTCCGCATTCAGGCCGTACTCCCGGGTGCGACCGCCACGGATTTCTGGGGCATTGCCGGCACGCCGCTCGAGCACGTTCCAAGCGAGATCGTCATGCGGGCCGAAGACATGGTGGACGCAGCGCTTGCCGGCCTCGACCAGGGCGAAGTGATCACCATTCCGGCGCTGCCGGATGCCGGTGACTGGGCGGCCTACGAGGCGGCTCGCCAGAAACTCATGCCCAACCTTTCCAGGAGCGCACCTGCCGCTCGCTACAACATCGGGGGATAGCTCCCGATTTCCACCGGGCTCCCAACCCGGAACTGTCTGGCGATGCCTGAGGCATCGCCCCCACAACCGAACCAGGAGAATGATGATGTCCAGACGCTATTTGCCAGATGCCAAGCGTAGCCGCTTGGCCGCCTTCGCGCTGTCGGGAGCGATCGCGATCCTGCTTCCTCCGCTTGCCACCGAGGCCGCAGGGGCTTCCTCGGCGGGCGGCACGCAGATCGCGGTCGCCACAAAGCCGGCGGCCGACGAAGCCATCCGCCCCTTCCAGTTCCGTGCCAGTGATACCGCACTTGCCGACCTCAAGCAGCGCGTCGCCGCGACCAAGTGGCCGGACCGCGAACTGGTTAAGGACGGAACCCAGGGCGTTCAGCTCGCCACCATGCAGAAACTCGCCCAGTATTGGGCGACGAACTACGATTGGCGCCGGGTGGAAAAGCAACTCAACGACCTGCCGCAGTTCGTGACCAATATCGACGGCGTCGACATCCATTTCATTCACGTGCGGTCCAAGCACAAGAACGCGATGCCGCTCATCGTCACCCACGGCTGGCCGGGCTCGATCATCGAGCAGTTGAAGATCATCGATCCCCTGACCAATCCGACTGCCCACGGCGGCAGCGAAGCCGATGCCTTCGACATCGTCATTCCTTCGCTGCCCGGCTACGGCTTCTCCGGCAAACCCAACGAACTCGGATGGGACCCGGTCCGCATCGCCAAGGCCTGGGCCGTGCTGATGCAGCGTCTGGGCTACACTCACTATGTTGCGCAGGGCGGTGACTGGGGTGATGCGGTCACGGAGCAGATGGCGTTGCAGCGGCCGGCCGGGTTGCTCGGCATCCACACCAACATGCCGGCGACGGTTCCCTCCGAGATCCAGGAGAGCCTGGACGCCGGCGCTCCGGCACCGTCGAACCTTTCGGCCGACGAGCGCCGTGCCTATGGCCAGCTCGATTTCTTCTACAAGAATGGGCTGTCCTATGCGCAGGAGATGAGCAAGCGTCCTCAGACGCTTTATGGCATCGAAGACTCGCCGATCGGCCTTGCAAGCTGGATGCTCGATCATGACGCCCGCAGCTACGAGCTGATCGCCCGTGTCTTCGATGGTCAATCGGAAGGGCTGAGCCGTGACGACGTGCTCGACAACATCACGCTCTACTGGCTGACCAACACGGCCGTCTCCTCGGCACGGCTCTACTGGGAAAACAAGCTCGCCTTCTTCCAGCCGAAGGGCATTCAGATTCCGGTAGCCGTCAGCGCCTTCCCGGATGAGCTTTATCAGGCGCCGAAGTCCTGGGCGGAAAAGGCGTTCCCCAAGCTCATACACTATAATCGCCTCGCCAAGGGGGGGCACTTTGCAGCCTGGGAGCAACCGTCCGCCCTGGTCGATGAGCTGAGGGCCTCGTTCAAGTCACTGCGTCAACCGAGCTGAAGGGAAGGGGCGCGCGATGGCGCGCCCGCCCGTTCCAACCAAGGAGAAGTGTCATGACAAATGTAGGTAGCGGCAACGAAACCCCATCGGTTGATCTGAAGTTCGAGGTCGCCGTCATTCCCGTCTCGGATGTCGATCGGGCCAAGAGTTTTTACGGTCGGCTTGGCTGGCGGCTTGATGCCGATTTTCCAGTCGGCGATATGTTCCGGGTCGTTCAGTTCACTCCACCGGGCTCGCCGGCGTCGATCCACTTTGGCACTGGGCTGACCTCGGCTGCGCCCGGCTCCGCCGGTGGTCTCTATCTCGTCGTTTCGGACATCGAAGCAGCGCGCGCCGAGCTTATCGCGCGTGGTGCTGAGGTCGGCGAAGTCTTCCACCGCGAAGGCCCCGGAAAGCCGCCGATCAGCGGCCGCGACCCCGCGCGTCGAAGCTACCGCTCTTATGCCACCTTCCGCGACCCCGATGGCAACGGCTGGCTGCTCCAGGAGGTGACCGAACGTCTGCCCGGACGCGTGAACGCCGATGTCGCGGACTTCGCTTCGGCAGCAGATCTTGCGGCTGCCTTGCGTCGAGCTGCTGCCGCGCACGGCGAACACGAGAAGCGAAGCGGTGGCCAGCACGATCACAACTGGCCGGACTGGTATGCGACATACATGGTCGCAGAGCACGCGGGCGTACCGCTTCCCGAATGAGATGCGGCTATGATCGCCGCGTTCCCTTCATGGCGGAAATCTGCTATAAGCGATCATTCCAGACAGGGATGTTGAGACATGCACAGGATAGGCTACGTCGTCTTTCCGCGATTCCAGCTCATGGGGTTCGCGGCGGTCACCGCTTTCGAGGTCGCCAATCTGACGCTCGGAGAGCAGGCCTACGGGATCGAGTTGCTGTCAGAGGCGGGCGGCGAGATCAAGTCGTCCGCCGGTTTCGGTGTGCTCACAAAAGCCTTTGACGATACGGTCTATGACACCGTCATGTTCGGCGCGGGCACCCAGATCGAACCGGTTACGCCGGGGTTGGTTGCCTTTGCGCGCCATGCACTCAAAGCCTCGCGGCGGGTGGCGGCACCCTGTACCGGCGCCTTCATCCTTGCAGAATCCGGACTGCTCGACGGCCGTCGCGCCACGACCCATTGGGTGTTTGCGCGTCAGCTCCGAGAGCATTTCCCGGAGATTAGGGTCGAGGAAGATCGCATCTTCATCGTCGACGGCAGCGTGTGGACCTCCGCCGGCATGACGGCCAGCATCGATCTGGCGCTGGCGATGATCGAAAAGGATCATGGCGAGGACGTCGCGCGCCAGGTCGCGCGCAAGCTCGTCGTCTATCACCGGCGCGCCGGAGGCCAGTCGCAATTTTCCGCGCTGCTCGAACTGGATCCAAAGTCGGACCGTATCCAGAAATCGGTCAACTACGCCAAGGCCAACTTGCGCAATGTGTTGTCGGTGGAGGAGCTCGCCGATGCCGCCGGCTTGAGTTCGCGCCAGTTCAGTCGCGCCTTCCGCTCCGAGACCGGCCAGTCGCCGGCAAAGGCCGTTGAACATCTGCGCGTAGAGGCGGCGCGCCTGTTGATGGAACAAGGGCGCCATTCCATGGACGTGATCGCCGAGGAAACCGGCTTTGCCGACAGCGATCGCATGCGCCGCGCCTTCCTGCGCACGCTTGGCCAACCGCCTCAGACGATCCGCCGCAATGCGCGTGAAGGCATCGCCTGAATCGGACGCCACCGCGGTTTGCAGTACCTTGGTAGAATTGTATCGCCGTGTATCGGCGGCCTGCCGTTCTACACTTGCTTTCAATAGGGGTCGCTGCGCACACGACCGGGATACACTGGCGCTCCATTTCTGATGGTAGTTCAGTTCACCGGAGGCACCCCATGTCGGACGAAATCAACCATCCACGGCGTCGTTTCATCGGCGCAATCGCGCTTTCGCTGGCGGCGGCGCAATTCGCTTCGACAAGCGTTGCCAGAGCGCAATCGGGAGAGAGCGCCACGCTGCGCCTGCCGGCCATCACCCCCGGGGCGAACAAGTCCTTCCCCACCCTCAAGCAGGTCGATGCGGGTGTCCTGAACGTCGGTTATGCCGAACTTGGCGCGAGCGAAGCTCCGGTCGTCGTTCTGCTGCACGGTTGGCCCTATGACATCCATACCTATGTGGATGTGGCGCCGCTTTTGGCAGATGCCGGCTATCGTGTCATCGTTCCCTATCTGCGCGGCTACGGCACGACCCGGTTTCTTTCCGCCGACACACCTCGGAATGGCCAGCAGGCGGTAATTGCCAAGGATATCATTGCGCTGATGGACGCGCTCAAGATCGAGAAGGCGGTGATCGGCGGCTGCGACTGGGGCGCGCGCACTGCCAATATCATCGCCGCGCTCTGGCCCGAACGCTGCAAGGCGCTGGTTTCGGTCAGCGGCTATCTCATCGGCAGCCAGGAGGTGAACAGGAAGCCGCTTTCGCCGCAGGCAGAGCTTGCCTGGTGGTACCAGTTCTACTTCGCCACAGAGCGTGGGTATGAGGGCTACAAGCAGAACCACAAGGAATTCGCCAGGCTGATATGGAAGCTTGCCTCGCCCAAGTGGAACTTCGACGACGCCACCTTCGACAGAAGCGCCGAAGCGCTCGAGAACCCCGACCACGTCGACATCTCGATCCACAATTATCGCTGGCGCCTCAGCCTCGCCGAGGGTGAAGCACAGTACGACGACCTCGAAAAGCGGCTGGCACAGTTCCCGACCATCACTGTCCCGACCATTACGCTCGAGGGCGACGCCAATGGTGCGCCGCATCCGGAGCCAGCGGCCTATGCCAAGCGCTTCTCCGGCAAGTACGAACATCGCCTGATCACCGGCGGCATCGGTCACAACCTGCCACAGGAAGCGCCTGTGGCCTTCGCCAGGGCGATCGTCGACGTCGATCGTTTCTAGTTCTTCTCCCGCAGCCTGCGTGGAGGCGCGGGGTTCCGGTTCGCCGGTCCCGCGCTTTTTTGCGTGCTGACGCGGCGTGTGGAGCTTGCCCGACATTGTGCGACGAGCCCTGGAGCCATTCGCAAGCGCGCAGGTCCATGCTCCGTGGCCGCCTTCGTATCATCATGTATCCATTTCGCGACTTGGCAAACTGCCACACATTTCCGCTTCCCTGATGAAACATCCCATACACCTGCGACGCGCCATCTGTGTCTCGACAGTCGCAAAGGGCAATCGGGCCCGAAAGGAACAGCTGTCGAAAGGAAGAATACGATGAGCGAAGCTGAAAAGGTACTCTACACCGGCAAGACCCACACGACCGGCGGCCGCGACGGCGCCTCTCGGAGCGACGATGGACGCCTGGACGTCAAGCTCTCTACGCCCGGGAGTTCGCGGCCGGGCACAAACCCGGAGCAGCTCTTCGCTGCCGGTTGGTCGGCCTGCTTCATCGGCGCAATCGGATTGGCGGCCGGCCAGCGCAAGGTTGCACTCCCCGCAGACCTTGCCGTCGATACCGAGGTGGACCTGCGCAATCGGGACGGTGGTTACTTCCTGCAGGCGCGGCTCAATGTCCGCCTGCCGGGGATCGATGCGGATGTGGCACGTCAACTGGTTGATGCCGCGCACCAGACCTGCCCCTATTCCAAGGCGACGCGCGGCAACATCGATGTGACGATCAATCTCGTTTGAAGAGCCCGATTGCGAAGGATCCTATAGCGTCACCAAACGGAAGCGGCGGCCGATGAGGCCCCCGCTTATTTGATTGGAGGTCTGGCCGCGTTTGGTGTGGGTCGGGCACGGGAGTGTGAAGCGACGGCGCCTTGTTATGCCTCATGCCCGATGAGGACGAATGGCAAGCTCCGCAACCAAGCCGCCGCCAGTGCGGTTGGTCAGGGTCAGAGAGGCGTTGATGGAGGCGGCAAGCTGTTGGGCGATGGCAAGACCGAGGCCCGTTCCGCCGGTATCGCGGTTGCGGGAGTCCTCCAGCCGGACGAAGGGTTTGAGGACTGCATCCAGCTGATCTTCGGGTATGCCGGGTCCGTGGTCGAGCACCTTGATCGTCACGCTGTCGTCAGCAAGCCGCTTGACCTCGATCTCGGCGCTGCCGCCGAACTTGAGCGCGTTGTCAACCAGGTTGGTCAGGATGCGTCTGAGCGCCTGAGGGCGGGTGATGATCGCGCCGCCATTGGCGCCGTTGGCGGTCACCGCCTTGCCGGTGTCCTGATAGTCATAGACGAGGCTCTCGACGAAGGAGGAAAGGTCGATGCGTGTCGCCTTTTCGACATTGCCATGGGCGCTTCGCGCATAGGCGACGCCTTCCTTGACCAGGCTTTCGATCTGGCCGAGATCCTGGATCAGCTTGTCGCGGTCGGCAAAGTCGTCCGCCATTTCGGCGCGTAGCTTCATGCGGGTGATCGGCGTCTGCAGATCGTGGGAAATGGCGGCGAGGATCTGAACGCGCTCTTCGAGATACTGGGCGATGCGGTCGCGCATCGCATTGAATGCGCTCGCCGCATAGGCAACCTCGGTCGGCCCTGTTTCGCTGAGCCGCGGCGTATTGCGGTTCGGGTCAAGCGTATCGGCAGCCGCTGCGAGGTTGACGAGTGGGCGAACCGCCTGTCGCATCGCAAACCAACTGCACAAAATCAAGAGCCCGAGTTGGACCGCGAGCACGAAAGGCAACCAATCGGCCAGGGGCATCACCCCCTTGGGATAGACGTCGATCGTTAGTGGCGACCCGTCGCTCAACGTCAGATGCGCCTGCACGTGGCGGCGATCGCCGGGAACCGTCTCCACCTTGACCGGGTATTGGGGGCCGGTCGCGCGCTGGATGTTGGCGGAAAGCTCCATGGTTGCCGGATCGAGTGACGGGTTGCCAGGAACGCCTGGGCCGAGAATGAAGCCGTAGTTGTCTCGGCTCAGGCGGTTGAGCCAGGCGCCGCGCTCGGTGGCGGGTAGGCGATCGAGTATCGCGATCGACGTCGCGATGTCGTTTTCCAGCGTGTTGAACATGACGGACTTCGCCGCAACGTAGCGCTCGAAAAAGAGGACCGTGAACGACATGACATGCGCGATGGTGAGACCGGCCAGCAGGATAACGAAGAGCCGCGCCCTGAGCGTGCGCGGCCATAACCGGATCCCTTTTGCCTCTGCGCTTGGCGTCATTCGCGTGCCTCCACGATCTCGATGGGAACCGAGAAGACGTAACCCTCGCTGCGCACCGTCTTGATGTAGATCGGTTCGCGAGCGTCATCGCCGAGCCGCTGGCGGACCCGGCTGACGAGCAGATCGATCGACCGATCGAAGAGCTCGGCCTCGCGCCCTTGGGTGAGATTGAGCAACTGGTCACGGTTGAGAACGCGCTGGGGGTGGTCGATGAACACCTTCAGCAGCCGATACTCGGCGCCGCTGAGCGCGATCACGGTGCCGTCCGCGTCGATCAGGTGCCGGGCGGTGGTGTCGAGCTTCCACTGACCAAAGCGCAGCAGCTGTCCGGCCTCCGAAATCTGCAGGTTCGGCGGCAGCATGCGCGCGCGCCGGAGCACGGCCTTGATGCGGGCGAGCAGTTCGCGCGCGGAGAACGGCTTGGAAAGATAGTCGTCGGCACCCATCTCGAGGCCCAGGATCCGGTCCATCTCGTCGCTGCGGGCCGTCAGCATGATGATCGGGATCGCCTTGTGTTTGCCGGCGCGCAGTTCGCGGCTGAGCACGAGCCCGTCGTCGCCCGGCATCATCACATCGAGCACAATGAGATCGACGGTATCTCCTTCGAGGAAGCTGCGCATCTGTCGCCCGTCGGCAACGGCTGTTGCGCGCAACCCGTTCTTCTTGAGGTAACCGGACACAAGTTCGCGAATTTCGCGGTCGTCATCGACAATCAACACGTGGTCGATATGCTCCATCGAGCAAACTCCTCAAATCCGGTTTGGTCTTGGCATTCCTGGCGGCTTTACCCGGCGAAGGCCCAGGGCATCCTCAATGGCACCTCGGATATGTCCTCGGTGTGTTCGCAACATCCAGACTTGCATGAGAATGTAAAGCAAGCGCCTCCCGATACATTTCGACACAAATTTGCAAACGAAACCCGCCGCTTGCTGTCAAGTGGCGGGTTTCAAGTACGTCCTGTCCGCGGCGTCAGCCCCTTGCCTGAGCTGCCAGCTGGGCGCGATACTGCGCGGTCGGCAGGCCGCCCCAGCCCCAGTTGTCGAGTTCGACTTCCTCGATGACCACATAGGTGGATTCCAGCGGCTTGTTGAGCACGTCGAGCAAGACCTGGCTCACGCCTTTGATGATTTCAGCCTTCTCCTCGGCCGTGACTGTTTTGCGGCCCGGCGCGGTGCCTTCGCGGGTCACCTGAACTGTTACGATCGGCATTGTCGTTTCCTCTTCAGAACTGGATGTTGATGGCACCATCAGGTGCCGCCTTCTTGTGTGATGGCTAGCAAGGCGCGGGGGCGGCCAGAATTGGGGTCATTGCACCCCACCCTGCGCGCCTCAGTTGCCTACCAGCGCCCGGCGTTCTGCCCGCCGTCGACATGCAGGATCTCACCGGTGACGAAACCGGCGCCCTCCAGGTAGAGGACGGCGTCGACGATATCGCGGATCTCGCCCATGCGGCCGACGGGATGCAGCGTCGAGAGGGCGGCGTGTGTTTCCGGCGCGTGCATCGGGGTCTTGATGATGCCCGGCGAGACGGCATTGACGCGCACGCCAGTCTTGGCAAATTCAATGGCGAGCGCCTGGGTCACGGAGTTCAACCCACCCTTGGTGATCGATGCGAGGGCCGCCGGAACACCGGCAATCGGCTGGTTCACGAGGCTGGTGGTGATGCTGACAATATGGCCGGACCCTTGCTTCAGCATCTCGCGCGCCGCATGCTGGGTAATGTGGAAGAAACCGGCGACGTTCACTCCGAGGTTCAGGTCGTAGTCTTCCTGGGTGAATTCGGTGAACGGCTTGGCGGTGAAAACGCCGGCATTGTTGACCAGCGTGTCAATGCGGCCAAACCGTTCCAGACCCAGGCGAACGACCCGCTCGGCAGTCTCAGGCTTGCTGATGTCGCCGGCGACACTGAGGACGCCGGCGTCCGAGCTTTCCCGAATGGACCGGGACGTGGCGATGACGCGGTAATTGCGATCGCGGTAGGCTTGAACCAGGGCGGCGCCGATACCCTGCGATGCACCGGTGATGATGGCGACCTTCTGCTCATTGCTCATGGATGTGATCCTTCTTCGATTGCAACGGGCGTTTCGCTTGGCCCGTCCTCCGCCCTCGGCGTTGGTGCAATCAGATTTAGACCCATCCGATGTGTGGGAGAATTGATGTCATACGGCGCTCAGTTCGCCGAAAATCGGCATAATTAGCCGAACGCGCCGGCGTCCATTGCCATGCGTGCGAACTCGGTTCGGAGACGCGGCAGCGCGAAATCGGCAAAGGCCCGAACCTTGGGAACCGACATGCGGCCCTGCGGCGCAAGAAGATGCACCGGCATCGCGGGGTGCTCCGCATCAGCCAGCACGATCTTCAGGCGTCCGTCACAGACATGGCGGGCGACATGATAGGAGTAGAGCCGGGTGAGGCCTGTACCGGCGACGGCGGAGTCGGCGGCAGCACGTACGCTGTTGACGACGTATCGCGGTGTGAACTGCACCGTGCGGGGGATCAAGGAGCCCTCGGCGGGGGTGAATGTCCAGGAATCGAGGCCGAAGTTGGTGAAGGCGACGATATGCTGCTTGGCGAGATCGGCCGGCTCGTCGATCCGCGGGTGGTTGGCGAGATAACGGGGCGAGGCGACGACGACGCGCCTGATATCGCCGCCGATCCGTGTCGAAATCAGCGAAGAGTCGGCGAGATGGCCGATGCGCAGCGCGATGTCGACACCCTCGTCGACGAGGTTCACGAAACGGTCAAGCAGGAGCAGCCGGGCCGAGACCGCAGGATAGGCATTGAGGAAGTCGTCGAGGATAGGACGCAGTACCTCTTCGCCGACGATCGGCGGCGCGGAGATCGTCAGCGTTCCGCGAGGGGCAGCACGTTCGCCACCTGCGAGCATGTCGGCCTCTTCGAGATCGATCAGCACCCGCCGGCAGGCAGCCGCGTAGCGCTGGCCGGCTTCGCTGAGCTTCAGCGATCGCGTCGTTCGGTGCAGCAATTCGACCCCGACGTGAGCTTCGAGCAGGTTTAAGGCGCGACTGACCGCCGTCGGCGATCGCTTCAGCCGTCGGGCTGCCGCCGCCAGGCTACCTTCGTCGACCGCGGTCACGAAAACTTTCATTGCATCGATACGATCCATTCTGCCGACTTTCGCGATGATCCTTGCCAGATGGCAAGCATCCACCCGCACTCCGGTCGAAGTAAAGAGGCAGGCTCGGCTCTCGCGTCAGAGGGACGTGACCACGATCCTTCACGATGGCAATCAATCGGCGAACAGCTTCTCGATCAGGCCGGCCGCCGAGCCCTGCCAAAGTTCACCCCTGCCAGTCCCCGCCCAAAGGGAAAGGAAGTCTGCCGATCCCTTTGCGGCGGATGCCGCTCTGATGTCTCGGGTGAACTTGTTCTGAGCGGGGAAGGGCATCACCGCAGCGGCGTCCACCTCGTTCATGAAGCGGTTCACGACGCCGCGGGCAAACCGCCCGGAGAAGGCGCGTGTGGTGCGCGTCGTGCGTTCCACGCCTTGGAGGGCAGTGCGATAGGGTGCCGAGGTTCCGGCCTCGGTGGTCGAAAGAAAGGCCGTCCCCATCTGGACGGCGCTGGCGCCCATGGCGAGCGCCGAACGGATATCGGCGGCGGTCATGATGCCGCCAGCCGCAATCAACGGAACCTTCACCTTCCGAAGACTTTGCGCCAACAGATCCGCAAGACCGAGTTCGGGATCCGCGGCGCTCGGGTCGAAGATACCGCGGTGCCCGCCGGCCTCAAAACCCAGGAGGGTGATTGCATCGACGCCGCTCTCTTCGAGTGCCTGTGCCTCCTCCGGTGTCGTCGCCGTGCCAACGATCAGCATCCCTGCCTTGCGCGCGGCCCGCACATGCTCGGCGCGCAATACGCCGAAGACGAAGCTGAGGACTTCCGGCTTTGCTTGCAGCACGGCATCGAATTGCTGATCGAAGTCCTCTTCGTAGGGTGCTGAAAACGACGGCTCCGGCAGATCCAGTTCGGTGCGATACTTAGCCGTCGCCGCCACCGCGCGCTCGATCATTGAAGCGTCGACCTGCGGTTCAGGGTGCTGGATGAAGAGGTTGATCGCGAACGGACGGTCGGTGTGCGCGCGGACCTTTTCGACGAACCCAGTGATGGCGGCCGGGTTTGAGTAGGCGGCGCCGACCGAGCCCAGCGCTCCGGCTTGCGACGACGCTATGACGAGTTCCGGCGATGAGGGGCCGCCGGCCATCGGCGCGACGACCAACGGGTATTTCAGGCCAAGTTTCGCCAGGGGATCGCGGTTCATGCCCTTGCACATGATGTAGGAAAGGATCGCACCGGAGGAGCCG
>NZ_JAEPRP010000352.1:1707-2071 GCF_016652895.1 Ensifer sp. SSB1 | reverse complement strand
GCTTTCGCTCGGGATGACAGTGAAGGGATGACAATGAAGATGTGTGGCGCCGAGAGCGCTAACCCAACTTTCCCTACTGGCGAGTAGCGAAGGCAGAAAGTGTAATCGAATCAACGGCGGCTCGTGAAAGGTCTTCACTACATGGCGGGCTCGGGCCGGCGGTCGAGGGCACCGGCGGCAGTGATCCTGGGCGGTGGCTGCGGCGGCAGCGTGAGGCCGAGCTGGCTGACGAGGAGCTTCTGATCGGCGGCGAGTTCGGTGTAGCGGGTCAGGATGAGGGTCCGGCCGTCGGTGGTGGGGAAGTGGACATCGAGCATCTGGATGGCGGCGAGCTTGTCGAGCACGGCCCTGGGCGTAAGGCCGC
>NZ_JAEPRP010000352.1:0-1697 GCF_016652895.1 Ensifer sp. SSB1 | reverse complement strand
GACGAAGATATGGGCCTCGATGCGCTCTTCGAGCTGGTGGAAGATGGGGCGCAGCCGCAGGTCGTCCTTGAGGTTCTTGAAGGCGGCTTCGATCTCGACGAGCTGGATGTAGAACTGCCACAGCTGGGCCGGGTCATGGCCGCAGAGGTTGCTGCGCAGCAGGTATCGGCCCTCGCGCTGGCGCACCCGGCGGAGCTTGGTGCGATTGAGGGCGAAGCTGAAGGCGGTGCCGTCGTCAGCCACGGCGATGTCGATCAGACGCCAGGCTGCCGGCGCCTTGGCCCGCGCAGCGCCCAGCTTCATGAGCAGCTCCTTGCGGTCGAGGTCCATGGTCGACACCTGCTTGAGGCGGGCCCACAGGCGCTTCAACTGCCGCTGACGCATGGCGCGCTCCTTGTGAACCCGCATGCGGCGGCGCGCCAGCACGTAGAGTTCCTGATCCTGCGGCAGGAGCTTGACGTCGACGCCGTGGCGCACGCTCTGCCAGGGCTTGTCCAGCAGGGCCTTCTCCAGCTTGCTGAGCCGCCCCTTGGGCGTGCCGACCAGATAATGGATGGGCGGATCGGCCTGGCGCATCTGGGCCAGGACGGCCTCGGTAGGAATGCCACGGTCCATCACCCAGATGCGGCGCGCCCGGCCGTACTGGGCCTCGATCTTGTGCAGGAAGGTGCGCAGCGTGGTGTTGTCGGCGGTGTTGCCCGGCAGCACCTCGTAGGCCAGCGGAAAGCCTTCCGGCGTCACGATCAGCGCGATCACCACCTGCACGCAGTCGCGGCGCTTGTCACGGCTGTAGCCGTAGCGGCGCTTGTCCGCCTCATCCTCCGGCGGCGCCGACTCGAAGTAGGTGCTCGTCAGGTCGTACAGCAGCACCTCGAACTGCGCCCCGAACAGATCCTGCCAGCGCTGCCGCAGATGGCTGAACAGCGCCGCCTTGTGCGCCGGCAGCTTGTCCAGGCAACGATACAGCGCGTTCTTCGCGACCAGCCCGTAGTCCTCGCCCAGAAGATCGCCCATCGCGCTGTGCTCGAACCACTGCCGATGCAGGCGCCACTCGCTGCCCGGATCAATCAGCCGATAGCACACCAGCGTCTGCACCACGTGCCGCCAGCACGTGCCTTCGCGCGAGTCCGCCAGGCGCGCCGCCCAGAACCGGTCCAGCTCCAGCTGCTCATAGAGCTGACAGGCCAGCCAGCACGCGCCCCACTGCCGCGGCCGATGCAACCGCATCCCGGCCAGCCGAACCTGAACCCCATACTCCTGAGCGTGCGCCGGCACCGACCGATCGGCGGGGAACAACGCCAGCTGCCGCTGGCGTTGCTCGTCTTCGTCAAACGCCTCGATCACACGGCACCACGCCTCGCGCTGGCTGTCGTTGATCTCGCCCAGATACAGCACCGGCCGTTGCACCACCCGACCACCCGAGCAGCGCTGGCTCTCCACTATGCTCCAGTAGCGGTGTTCCTTGCCGTCCTTGAGCCGGCGCGTGTAACGCAAGTACATGGACCGCGAGTCTACGCCCAATTCACCAGCATAAAAGGCACTTGGTCTTCACTACAGCCGCTCGCCGACCGACACCCCTTGAAATGATTCGCTTTTTCCCCCTTTCCAACCTCAAAATTGTCGTTTCAGCCCTCCAGTTGGGAAAGTTGGGCTAGATCACGGGCATCCCGTCCGCCGGATCTTCGGGCCGGCTGGCC